>NZ_KB291282.1:12111-35873 GCF_000318275.2 Capnocytophaga sp. oral taxon 332 str. F0381 | reverse complement strand
CGGCTGCGCCAGCTCGCCGACTTTCCTTCGGTGATCGTTCGCTTATCCTTCGCTAAACCTTCGTCACATACTCGGCTGTGCCAGCTCGCCGACTTTCCTTCGCTCATCGTTCGGTGAAGATAGGTATTAAGGAAACTGCAAAAAGGCTGTTCAACTATGGGTTGATGGTTACGATTTTACCTTCGCGGCGCACTACAATCTTTTGGTTATTCTTGCGTTTTTCGGCAATCATTCGCTCATAAGCAAGGTCTAAACCTTTTAAAAGTTTTTCTTCTAATATATCTTTTTTAGCTTCTTTCTTTTTCATAGCTGTTTTTCATTTGATTATAAAGGTCTGTATTATAAATTATTTCTTTCTCTCCTTTGTATTTCTTTGCAATAGGAGTACGTTCTCCTTCTGAATTATCAAAAATATAGCAAATATCTACCATATCCATATAGATAGCAAAGAGATTGGCAATCCCGTTATGATACCTTCTTTCAATGGTTTGTGAGGAAATGCTATGCCCTCCTTCGGCAACCCGCTGAGCAACCCGCTTTTTAGCCATATTGGGCGAGTCCAACCAAAAGAACAACAAGGTAACCTCATAGCCATTAGCTTGTGCCCATTCTATTTTTTGCTTATAGCTTTTAGTAGCCAAAGTAGTTTCAAAGGCAAAAGTTTCTCCTTTTTGCAATAGTTCGTCCATACGAGCCAGCATTATTCTGCCAGCTTGCATAGCTACGCTTTCGGGCTGGAGTGGTTTTTTCCCGCACCATTACAACCTGCTATGATATAGAGTTTTGAGAAGTTAGGCATCATTAAAACTATTTCTTAGTTCCTCTTTTGGGTTTTTAAAGTGTTTTTATTTCATTACCTAAAACAGTAATTACTTGATTGTTGGAAATAGGTCGCAAATCTATTTTGGGTGAATATTCGTTTACTATTTTTTGAGTACCTTCCTTAAAAGGAAAGTTCAAATAATGAGGTAAAACGTAAAAATCTACCAAATGTAATCCTGAATAATCAGTGAGTTCAGGAGCTTTTTTGGGCTCATCTATATCACTAACAAATTCAACAGTAGGACAGGCAATGACAGAACCTGCTGAAGTACCTATGTACAACTTTCCATTATTAATTTGTTCTATAAGTAGCTTGTCAGCCCCTTTCTTTTTTAGTTCTTGCATTAGGTAGAATGTATTCCCTCCAGAGATAAAAATATAATCATTTCTCTCTAATGCTGTGGCTATTTCTTCGGTTGTAGCGGTAGAAACTTCTAATTCTTCTATGATAAGACCTAATTTTTCAAAGGCTTTTCTATCGTCATCTACATAAAAACGCACTTCTTCTACCAAACTTGCTGTTGGAATAAATGCTAGTTTCTTTCCTTTTACGGGTTCACCTGCAAAATCTTCAAATAATTTTGCTACTGAACTGAATGATGAGGTTAAAAATAATTTTTTCATTTGTGTTAATTATCCTAATTTTTTGGCGTCGTCTAAAAATTGTGCTAAGCCGCTATCGGTAAGGGGGTGTTTAAGGAGTCCGATGATTGCCGAAAGAGGAGCAGTAATGACATCGGCTCCTATTTTAGCGCACTCAATGATGTGCATCGTATGGCGTACTGAAGCTGCCAATATCTGCGTTTGGAAATTATAATTGTCGTAAATCAGGCGTATCTCTTCTATAAGCGAGAGTCCGTCTGCAGAAATGTCATCGAGTCTGCCAATGAAAGGCGATACATAAGTAGCACCTGCTTTGGCAGCTAAAAGCGCCTGACCTGCCGAAAATACGAGCGTACAATTGGTGCGTATCCCTTTGTCGGTAAAATATTTGATAGCTTTAATGCCGTCTTTTATCATCGGTACTTTCACTACAATCTGTGGGTGAAGGGCGGCAAGCTCCTCGCCTTCGCGCACAATACCTTCAAAATCGGTGGCAATTACTTCGGCAGAAACATCACCTTCTACAATGGTACAGATGTCGGTGTAGTGTTTCAGTATTGCCTCTTTGCCCGTGATGCCTTCTTTAGCCATCAATGAAGGGTTGGTAGTAACCCCGTCTAATACGCCCAAATCTTGAGCTTCTTGAATTTGCGATAAGTTCGCTGTATCTATAAAAAATTTCATATTACTTAGGTTTTTAATCTGCTAATTGATAGTGTTTCATCAGCATTTGCTCGTAGCGTTTGCTGGGTAAAAGTCGTTTGAGGACTATTGAAAATTTCTGCAAGAAACTACCTTGCTTATAATGCACTTTGGGGTGCTTGGTTTGTATTACTTTTAGTATTTTTTCTGCCATTTCTTTCGGGTCGCCCCCACTATCTACGTGCTCGTTCATCAGGCGAAGCTGTTTGTCATACACCTCAGCATAAGGCGAATCGCTCTTTATGGGGGCGTGATAACGGCGCGAGGCAATATCGGTAGCATAATCACCGGGGGAAATAGTGCATACTTCTATACCAAAGGCTTTTACCTCCATACGCAAGGCTTCGGTCATCAGTAATAATGCTCCTTTGCTGGCAGAGTAAGCGCCTCTGAAAGGTAAGCCCATATAGCCCGCAATAGAGGCAATGTTGATAATACGTCCGCTTTTTTGCTTTCGCATTGTAGGTAGTACCCGTTGTATGACTGCGATTGCGCCGTAAAGGTTAGTAGCAAAAACGTTGTGCAGTTGCTCGGCGGGGAGCTCTTCTACCGCACCTGTAATACCTACCCCTGCATTGTTGATGAGGATATCAATACGCCCTGCCTCGCTAAGGATTTGCTGTACCGCTTCTTTGATGGATGTTTCGTTGCGCACATCCATAGGTAATAGCCGAAAAGGCAAGTTTTTATCGTTGATATTGCGAGCCGTGCCATATACCAAATACCCTTTGGCGGCGAGCAATAGGGCGGTTTCTTTACCTATACCCGAAGTCGCCCCTGTAATAAGCACTACTTTAGGGTCTAACTGATTGCTATTGGTTATTGCCATAGGTTTGTTTTAAATGGAGTGCTGTACCCTGCTAAAGTCCAAAGCTTCAAAATCTTCTTTCCCTATAAGAAAATTCACCGAATCGTTATCTCTGCAATGAATGCCTACTTTTTCATCGGTATCGATACGCAGTAATAGTATTTTGGGCAAGCCATTGTTGTCTATAGCCTCAACCATATCTTCTACATCGCTATAGCCTCCTATACGATGTACTCTCGGCGAGGGAGGTAATAATTTTCTGAGTTTTTCTTCTACCCTTTCAGGTAAAAGACGAAAATGATCTCTTCGCTCGCCAAAGTGGTTTTGCCATAGGGGCAACAATGAATGATTAAAGCGTAGGTTTTCATAAGAGAATGTATCAATCCCTTTGTTAAAACTTAGCCGATACGCCTGTGTAGAGGCAAAAGGTAAAGGTTTCCCTTCAAACTGATATACCTGCTTAAAATCATCGTAGTTTGTAGCCTCATCTAAGGTAGGATAATATATAACGCGTTGTGTATTGGGCGAATAAGGATTGTATTGGTTGCCGCAGTACTTGCCATTGGCAGCTACCCATATTTGCAACAAGCCTTTTTTAGGATAGATACTATTTTCGGGCAACTGCTCACAATTGATTTGCGCCAACATAAATAGCGGCTTACCATTACGCGCTGTAGGCAGTGCAGCCCCTTGGGGCAAGTAAGGAACACCCCCAAACTTACTATCGGTAATTGCCAAATCGGTAGAGGGCTGCGCCTCTATATGTATTACCTCACGAGCCGTTGCCGCTTTTACTGCTTCGGCAAAGTTTTCCAGCCTTATTAGCTGCTTCTCTGTCAATCCATCTTCACCATCGCCAAATATTTTTTCTATCCATTGCCATATTCCCATAAGCTCTATATTTTAAAACTGAAAATTGTAATATACCTCTGTAAAATCACATTCTGCAAGTTCTTCTTCCTTAATAAGAAAAATCCCTACCCCTTCTACCCAATCTATGCCCAATTCATCATCACAATCTATTTGCAATAGCGGAAAAGTGCGGAAATCTTCAGTAGAATAATTGCCATACTCAGTTTCCTCTCCATAACCCCCTAATTTGTTTCCTTGTCCGCTAGGCAGAAAATCGTCAAGGGCTTCATCGGCTTCATCAGATAAGCCATACAAGAAAGGAAGATTGGTGCCAAATTTTTCATTCCATTTTTCTATAAAAATAGGGTGATAGCACGAAAGCAGAGAGCTCACCACTTCGGTATCTTTAGTAAAGTGCATAGCAAATTCTTTTGATTTTTTCAAAGGCATACACCCATCATAAAAATTATATTCTGCTTGAAAATTCTCAAAGGGAGTTGCCTCAGTAAGCGTAGGGTAATACAACACCCTGCGACTATCATCGCCAAAGGGGTCATCACTTTCGTAACGACTACGAAGTCCTTGGTTGTATTCCTCTACATATTTTTTATCGGGGATTCTTATCCAAAACTGCAAGAGCCCTGTTTTAGGATAAAAGTTATTTTCGGGCAACTGCTCACAGTTAATTTGCGCTATCATAAATAGCGGTTTGCCATCTGAAGTTTTGGGCAAACTGCCTTCTTTAGGAATATAAGGTACCCCTCCCACTTTGCTATCAGTAACAGGCAAGCCCTTAGCAGGCGAAAGCTCATACCTAATCACCTCACGCCTTGTACGCTCAAGTACCTCATCTATTAAATTCTCTACTTGTTCTTTAGTAATATCCATAAGAATTTGCAAATTTGCAGATTAGAATATGTCATTCAAATTTATTTGGAGTTCGGGAAACGTCTCTGGACTTACTACACTCCCTGCAAAAAGCGGACGTAGGACGGTATATTTGCCGTTTTGCAACACAAACCTATCCAACTCTTTTTCTTCAGGACGCACTACCCAATATTCGGCTACTTGAGCCTCTTCGTAAAGAACTAACTTTTTATTCAATTCTTTTTCGGCATTGCTAGGCGATACAATTTCTAATACCCAGTCTGGAGCTCCATAGCAACGTTTGCCATCAGCCAGCTTCTCAGGATCACATACTACACAAAGATCGGGTTGTAAAACAGTATTATCTGTGCCCTCTTTAGAAGGAAGTACTACATCAAAAGGAGCAGTGAATAGCTCGCAAGGCTTTCCTATGAAATAATTGCCTAACAATAGCGTAAGCCTGCGTGATATACGCTGATGATCAATAGAAGGGGCAGCCATTTTAAACAACTTCCCTTTGAAAAGCTCTACCCGCTCTTCAAACTTCCACAACAGATATTCTGCGTAGGTATAAAGCCCGTTAATAGGGTCTAACTGATTGATATTGGTTACCATTTTCGAATTGTTAATTTGACAATTTGCTAATTTGCTAATTGGTCATTAATATATTTCCCTTCTTCGCAAAAATGTGCTAATTTATTTTTGATAAACGCCTGTACCTTATCCTTTACGTTTTCAGGATATAGCAAGTGTACATTAGCGCCCGCATCGAGGGTAAAACACAGCGGCACTCCCGTATCTTTGCGATACTGCCATACCCGCTGAATCACTTCCAAAGTATTGGGACGCATCAGTATAAAATACGGAATACTGGTTTGCATCATAGCGTGGAGGGTGAGTGCTTCACTTTCTACTATTTCAATGAATTTTTCAACATCTCCTCTTTGCAAACAATCTGATAGAAGTGTAATGTTGCGGTTGGCTTGCTCAAAACGCGCCTCAGCAAAAGGATGACCGTGCATTAAATCGTGCCCTACAGAGCTACTGACTTGTTTTTTACCTCGGTCTATCAGCAGTATAGTATCTTGATAGGTAGTAAATATTTGGTGAATAGGGTAAGGAAATTGAATGCCATATTCATCGTTACTACCTTCAATATCTGGGTGTTTGCCCCATACAACAACATTTCCTTTCACACTGCGGCAAGCGCTTCCCGAGCCCAAACGAGCTAATACAGAAGCTTTTTGCCAAAATTCATCTTCGGTATAGGTGTTGCCTATTTCTTTGGCTACCTGCATCAGGCATACCGATAGTGCTGCCATACTGCTCGCCGAGGAAGCTATCCCACTACTATGCGGAAATGAATTGTGAGAATGAATCGTAAAATGATAGTCTCTAAGAAAATCTAAATAAGGTTCTATTCTGCTGAAGAAGGTTTCTATTTTTGGGCGAAAGTCTGGCTTAAGCTCATTATCGAGGTAGAAGTCGAATGAAAAATCTTTTGCAGGTACATTGAGTTTTTGGTATGCTACGGAAGTTTCGGTATAGCAATTGGTAAGAGTAAAGCTAATAGAGGGGTTAGCAGGCAGCTGACCCTTTCTTTTTCCCCAGTACTTCACAAGGGCTATATTACTTGGAGCTTTGAATGTAATCATTTAGTCGTTAGTCATTAGTCGTTAGACGCTAGCTGTTAGTCGTTAGAGGGTTAACGGCTAAAATTCAGGGTTACCAGCTATTCTTAAGGCTTCATTAGCTTGTGCTAATTTTTCAGGGAAAAGTACCTTATTAGCATATTTATCCAACGAAGGGTCTGGTTCTAAAAGCACATAATGAGGTGTTGCTTTAAGCACTTTCCTTGTTGTTTTCTCTACAATAGTTTTTAAATCTTTTTTCTCTTCTGTACTCATAGTTGTTTATTGTTTTTTCGTTTTAAAACAAAACCCTGACAGTTGATATTAGGGTAAAAGTCTTTCCATTCACCATTTTGCCAGCAGCGCAGCGTGAAATCACTTTCAACAATAGATAAATATTTTGCAATAATTATCCTATATAACCTTGTTCTTGTAGGTGAACTACCTGTTATATACACCCATTTATCAGGAAATTCTTCAGTAAAAACATAAATAATGGAAATAATAGTAGCTAATACCTTTTCCATATCTCCATTATCAGAAACAATTTTATCATCTATTTCGCCAGTAATAGGATTTTCATCTCCAAAACCTAAATTATAGACATTCATTAAATTTGTTTCCTGAAACTTTACCATTTTGTATATACAGCCTCTCTTCCCTTCACTTACAAACTCATAAATATGCTTTGTTTCATCAGGCAAAACATCATATTTTGGTAAATTCATTAGTTAAGTTGGTTTTATAAATTGTTTTATAGTGTGGCTATAGTAACTAACCACTATCTTACTTTTCTGTTCAACACTAAGTCGAGGTACAGATTTACGGTGTCTTTTAGCTGTTTTCTATTGACGATAAAATCTAAGAAGCCGTGTTCTAGTACAAACTCAGCGGTTTGGAAGCCTTCAGGCAAATCTTGTCCTGTGGTATCTTTCACTACACGAGGTCCGGCAAAGCCTATAAGCGCGCCTGGTTCGGCAATATTGATATCGCCAAGCATTGCAAATGAAGCGCTAATGCCCCCCGTAGTAGGGTCGGTGCAAAGTGAAATATATGGCAATTTGGCTTCGTCTAACTGAGCTAATTTGATAGATGTTTTTGCCATTTGCATCAGTGATAGTGCTGCTTCCATCATACGTGCTCCCCCCGATTTAGAAATCATCAAGAAAGGCAATTTATGCTTAATGGCATAGCTAATAGCACGACATATTTTTTCGCCAACAACGCTTCCCATTGAGCCCCCAATGAAAGCAAAATCCATACACGCAATTACTAATGGTAATCCTTTAGAGTTACCTACAGCGGTACGCACTGCATCTTTTAGATTTGTTTTTTGTTCGGCTTCTTCCAATCGCACTTTATACGATTTGGTATCCACAAAGTCTAAAGGGTCTTTAGAAGACATATTAGCATCAAGCTCTTTAAACTCATTATTATCAAAAAGTATTTGAAAATACTCCTTACTTCCTATACGCACGTGGTAGTCGTCTTCAGGGCTTACGTAATAATTTGTAGCCAATTCATCTTGCTCAACGATTTTACCGCTTGGCGATTTAAACCATAATCCCTTTGGGATATCCTTTTTCTCTTCAGTAGAAGTTTGAATTCCTTTTGCTGTTCTTTTAAACCAAGACATAAGATAATTTGTTTTGCTTTTTAGAATGCAAAGATATAAAATATTTTTTAATTAACAATTTTTTCAGTATCTTTGCCTTACGCAATCTTTTAAAATACAAGCTCTATGAAATTTGCCTATTTTACAAACCTTTATTCTCCCGAAGAATTTAAGACTTCCTGCCTTATCAAAGATTTTATACAATTCTTAGGCAATAAGAATCACAATAGTTATCTACCTTATCAAATAAACCTTTATCATTCGCACACTTGCTTTTTTTCTCACCTTAGCATCGGCAACCAAAAGGTAGAGGCTCACTTCCAATTACAAAGTCTCAAACTGAATTATGCTATCCAAATATGGAACATTGCTTGCAAACTTGTGGAAGAAAAATACCCTCATTACCTAAAGTACCAATGGGTAAAACAAAAAGCACCTCACCTAAAGCTAACTTTTACCGATAAGCACAGAGCTGCTGCCGAGCAGTACTTTTGGGAGACGCTTATAGCCCTTTGCGAAAGTCCCATTATAAGCAGCAGTGAGAGGGTACACTTTGGCAAAGATAATGATAATAGATTGTTAGTAAGTATAGTTTTAGACGAAGATGACCTGAATAGTGCGGTTTGCCAAAAAGTAAGCGACCAATATAAATATGGCAAAACACATTATCCGCTTGAGGTTCACCAAAAAAGCTATTCCTTTGAGGAGATAAAGCACTATTTTATACACTGCAATCACAATATAATAAGTTTGCTAAACGCTAAAGAAAGTATCGCCCCACTTACGGGTGCCGAGCGCAAACTCTTTGAGGGGGTTGATAACCTTAGTTGGGATACTATACAGCAGGCTCTTGCCCAAGGGGCTAACATCAATGCAGTGAACAACAATGGCGAAACCGCTTTTTGTGAGCTATTCGCCACCGCAGTTCTTATGCTTGAGGACAATCCTACACTTGATAAAAACCAACTCATAGCACAAACTATTGATATTGCCGACAAAATGATTGCTATGGGTGCTGATATTGATTATTTTGGTTTTGAGGGCATCAATGCCCTGATGCACACCTCGTATCAGCACCAACCCACCCTAATGAAATATCTTCTTGATAAGAGTGCTAACCCTAACATCAATTATTTTGCTTTTGAAGGAGATACAGCCACCTCAAGTGTTTTAGACAATCTCTGTTATGACGAAAATCACAGCGATATTTCTCCTTCTGAAAAAGAAGAAATATCGCTGTGTATTGCCTTGCTTAAAAATGCAGGTGCTGTGTTTGAATAGTAATCGCTTTTATTGTTTATGAATCAATATCTTTTTTTGTAAAGATATTTGCCTAATTCTTCAGTAGTAATAAAAAAATGTTGGTATCCTTTTTTGGTAAGGCTATCAATAAGTACTTGGTCTTGTGTCCAAATTTTATGTTTATATTGTAAATATAATGCTATGAAGGGGTAATCGTCTTCGTCTATATCCTCTACAATTGTAATAGCTTTTTGGATGTTCTTTTTGCTTAGGGTGCTTAAAGCGATGATTTTTACATTTTCTAAAATGCACATTAATTCGGCTAACAATTGCTTTTTAGTTTTTACATTCTTTATTCGCTTACAAATGTCATCTAAATGCTCTTTTACTTCTTCTATAATATAGTCGGGGGCTAAGAACTGTAAGTTTTTATCTTTCAGTATAGTAGCTATATAACCATTAGGAGTTATTAAAGCACTATAGAAAATATTACTATCGGCAATTACAGTCATATTTTATTTTTTTGTGAAGGTAAAATTATATTTTTTTCTTTAGCCAAACGGGCTGCAACTTTCTTATTAGTTTTTTTTGATAAACTCATTATAAAATCATAATGCTCATCATCTTCTGTTGTTGCAGGTTCAGCCTGAACTATTTTTTCGGGTGTATCAAACTCTATAAAATTGAGAGTTTTTGCATATGCTATAAAGGCTAATGCAGGAGCACTATTTCCTTTTACTTTAAATGAAAATTCAACCATTTTGTCTTTGTCTATTATTTTGTGCAAATATACGAAATAATTATTAATGTTTAGTGGGGAATTATGAATTCGCGATTATGAATTCGCGATTATGAATTTTGAATTGGGCACAAGCTGCAGGCTGGCGCAGGTGCAAAGTGTATGTGGCGTATAAAAAACTTTGGCAAACTCTGAAAGTTTGCCAAAGGGTGTAACGCAGAGTGTGGGCACAAGCTGCAAGCTTGCGCCAGCTCGCGTGGGCGATTATCCTTCGTCACATACTCAGCTGCGCCTGCTCGCTGACTTTCCTTCGCTGATCCTTCGCTCATCCTTCGCTAAACCTTCGGTGTTGTTAGCTGATGGATTAGGCTGATGACTAAAAATAAAAATTTAACATTATGGATTGTGAAATTTAACACTATTTTAACAATGGGGGGGGGGAATTTTACCTATCTTTGCAAAGATTTTACAATGGGAGTTGGGAGAATTATGATGAATTTTGAATTATGAATTTTGAATTGGGCACAAGCTGCAAGCTTGCGCCAGCGGGATAACTCATTTATTTGCTTTTTGAGTTCCCCTCTTTTTGCGCCTTCATCATCTATTCTATTTTGCTTACAAGAGGGGATGGGGATTAGCAGACGTTTTACTGTAAAACGCTCTGCTTTTCTTCGTTATGGCGGGCTTCCATCGTACTTATGACTTCTTTTAAATGGGCGACATCGGCTTCTAAAGCGGCTATCTTTTGGTAATTGGTAACGGGGTCGAGGAACTCAAAGGAAAGATGCATCTTGCACTCCCACACTTCTTTTACTTCGGATAAATGTACTGAAATATGAGGATAGGTGCGATTGTCGCTCTTGCAATATAATGTGCCGTATTTTTCAATGCTATTAATCACTCGCTTGACGATAATACCATCATTTTGGGTAACAACTACATATACGCGATTGCTGGTGAGGCTTTGCCAATCTTCGACAAACTTACCGACTACATAACTGCCGTCTTGCAGGGTGGGAAACATAGACAAACCGCTTACTTGAAACATACGATAGGTGCCATTGCGCAGTGTGGGCAAACTATAGGTGGGGAGGGTTTCGATAAAAGAACAATCGTCATAGCCGCTTAAATAGCCTGCTTGGGCATAGACGGGCACTAGGGGGATGCGTTCCTCATCTTGGTCGTCTACTACTACGACTTTGGGCATTAGGTCTTTACCCTCTACTCGCACGGGGGGGATTACTTCTACTTTGGGTGTGGTGCTTAGCGTTTTATTTTTTAGCATAGTGCCTTTGCCTGTAATAAGCCATTCTAAATTGAGATTAGGGTATTTCTCTAATACTAAGTTCAGTTTATCAATCCCTATACTTTTAGAAATGCTGTTTACATAGCCGTTGGATGCGCCTATTTCTTTTTCAAAAGCGGCTGCAGATAAGCCTTCTGCTTCTATAAATCGTTTGATGCGTTCTTTTACACTCATTACCAATTCAGTATAAATTATATTAAAAATATTAGAGAATTTCTTTGTAATAAATTTGGAAGATAAAGAAAAACTCTATACCTTTGCCCTGTAAATCTACAGTTGATTTAGGGCGCAAAGATAGTGATTATTGGGGAATTATGAATTGTAAATTATAATGTGCGATTTGCACCAATTAAAAAAATGATAAAAATAGATGAAAACAACCGAGAAAACCATCAGAAGAATGAGTGCCTCTGCTGCGACAGCAAGCACACAGGCACACCACTTGCGAGGACAAAACTTGCGCGAACGCAACAAGGCGGTGATAGAAGAGTTTAACAAGCACGATGCGCGCTACATTCCTATTACGGTAATATGGCGAGAGTTTATTTACCCTAAATTCTTTATCTCACGGCAAACGCTGTACCGCATCTTAAATGCTGAATTTGGCGAAGACAAATTGGCTAATTGACAAATTATTACTATCTTTGTCGCCTAAATAACTTTTTCTTTTTTTACTTTTCACTTATATGAACTGGATAACCGTAAAAGAATACGAAGATATTACGTATAAAAAATGTGATGGTGTAGCGCGTATTGCTTTCAACCGTCCTGAGGTGCGCAATGCTTTTCGCCCTAAAACTACTGCCGAACTGCTCGATGCGTTTAAAGATGCTTATGAGGATATCAATATAGGGGCGGTATTGCTTTCTGCCGAAGGTCCTTCGCCTAAAGATGGTGTGTGGAGTTTTTGCAGTGGTGGCGACCAAAAAGCGCGTGGGCACCAAGGCTATGTGGGCGATGATGGCTATCACCGCCTGAATATTCTTGAGGTGCAACGCCTTATTCGCTTTATGCCCAAAGTGGTGATTGCGGTAGTGCCCGGTTGGGCAGTGGGGGGCGGACACTCATTGCATGTAGTATGCGACCTTACCCTCGCTAGCAAAGAGCACGCTATTTTTAAGCAAACTGATGCCGATGTAACGAGTTTTGATGCGGGTTATGGCTCGGCTTACCTCGCTAAAATGGTGGGGCAGAAGAAAGCCCGTGAAATTTTCTTCTTAGGGCGCAACTATTCTGCGCAAGAGGCTTTCGAGATGGGTATGGTAAATGCGGTAGTGCCTCACGATGCGCTTGAAGCAACTGCTTTTGAGTGGGCGCAAGAGATAATGGCAAAATCGCCTACTTCTATAAAAATGCTTAAATTTGCAATGAACCTCACTGATGACGGTATGGTAGGTCAGCAGGTATTTGCAGGTGAAGCGACTCGCTTGGCTTATATGACTGATGAGGCGAAAGAAGGGCGCGATGCGTTCCTTGAAAAGCGCAAACCTAACTTTGAGAAAAAATGGATTCCTTAATAATTTGCTAATTGGCTAAATTGAATATTATGACTGAAAAATTTGTTTTACAAGAAGACGCTCAGGGGAATATGAACCCTATATTGCCCGAAGGAGTGAAAAACTACCTCATAGACATAGATGGTACGGTGGGCGAAGATATTCCTAACGAAGAACCTGAACGTATGGCGACTGCCGCGGTTTTTCCGGATGCGCTGGCACAAGTAAATAAATGGTATGACGAGGGACACGTAATTTACTTTTTTACTTCGCGTACCGAAGCGCATCGCGAGGTTACTGAGCGATGGCTAAAAGAAAACGGCTTTAAGTATCACGGCATTATCTTTGGTAAGCCTCGTGGGGGTAACTATCATTGGATTGATAATCACGTGGTGAAGGCGACTCGCTACAAGGGCAAATTCACCGATTTGGTGCTTAAAGAGGAAACGGTAGAGGTGTTTAATGATTAGGAAATTAGAGAATTAGCAAATTAGAGAATTGGGAAATTAGGAAATTATTTTTAAAATGAAAGAAGCTATTAAAAATAAGATAAAAAGATGGTTAATTGGTATAGATAGTCAAGAAAACTTACCTAATGATATTGTGGCTCTGAATTTTAACATCTCAGAACCCTATGAATTAGAGCTTATAGGTTCTTCTTGGTATGATGATGAAGACCCTGATTGGGCTTGCGAAGACGATTTTGTACCCGATGATTGCTTTTTACCTTTAGATGAAATACCTGAAGAAGTTCATTGGGAGCAAGTACTCTCAATGATTACTGAAATTCTTAAAGAAATAGTAGCTGAAAATAGTATTAAACTCTTTAACGTACAACATATAGCTATAGGTTTTGTAGATGGCGATTTACAAATGGTAAAATAAGCTACAAACCATACGACTCACACTAAATTTACTAATTTACTAATTTGCTAATTTTCAAATTGGAACAGTATGATAAAAACAATGGCGGAACTCTCAGCACAGGGCGAAACTCCCGAAGTACTTTTCTGGGTGGGCTGTGCTGGTAGTTTTGATGATCGCGCAAGGCGCATTGTCAAGGCTTTTGCTCACCTGTTAGAAAAGGCAGGGGTGCGCTTTGCTGTGCTTGGCACCGAAGAGAGCTGCACTGGCGACCCTGCCAAGCGTGCCGGCAATGAGTTTCTTTTTCAGATGCAGGCAATGATGAATATAGAGGTGCTCAATAGTTACCAAATTACTAAAATAGTAACCACCTGTCCGCATTGTTTTAATACGATTAAAAACGAATACCCTGCACTGGGGGGTAATTACGAAGTGATGCATCACACCCAATTGCTTAAAAAATTGATAGATGAAGGACGCCTTACAATAGAAGGTGGTACTTTCAGAGGCAAGCGCATTACCTTTCACGACCCTTGCTACCTTGGCAGGGCTAACAAGGTGTACAATGCGCCGCGCGAGATATTAGAGCGTTTGGAGGTTGATTTGGTAGAGATGAAAAAGAACCGAGCTCGTGCTTTATGCTGTGGTGCTGGAGGTGCGCAGATGTTTAAAGAAGCTGAAAAAGGTGATAAAGAAATAAACGTACTCCGCACCGAGCAGGCTATGGAAACAAAGGCTGAAATCATCGCTACCGCTTGTCCGTTTTGTAATACGATGATGTGCGATGGTGTAAAACATAAAGAAGGGACGCTAAAAGTATATGATATAGCGGAATTACTTTATGAAAATTCAAAATAAAATGAAAAAATATTTAACCACTCTCTTTTTATCTTTTGCGATGTTTTCTTTTGCGCAGCAAACTCCTGCGGTGAAAGATACTATTGCTAAAGGTGCAACTAAAACTGATACTACTGAAAAACCTGAAAAAACTCCTGAAGAAAAACGTGCTGAAGAGTACGCTAAACTGATAAAAAAAGGAGGATTGGAACGCAATGGGCTGTTTACCGTAAGAAAAATAGACGATAAATGGTACTTTGAGGTAGCTGATAGTCTGCTAAATCGCTACTTATTATGCGTTACAAGGCTTAAAACAGCTCCGCAGCAGTTTGGGATGTATGCCGGCGAAAAGATTAACGAGCAAACTCTCTTCTTTCAGCAAAAAAACGAAAAAACTCTTATCTTGCGTTCTTACCTCAATACGCAAGTAGCCGACAGCACCAATAACATCTACACCGCAGTAACGAATTCGAGCAGCAATCCTGTGGTAGCTACTTTCAACGTAATTGGTAGGAATCCGCAGAACAAAAATCAGTTGATAGACGTTACAGATTTTTTTAAGCAGGATAATAGTGTTACGGGCTTGCTTTCAAAACTTAAAACTGATAAAAAGATAGGTGCTATTGTAGCGGCTCAATCGTTTGTAGACGACTTGCGTGCCTACCCGATGAATGTGGAGGTGCAGACCCTAAAAACGTATGGTGCCTCGCCTAGTAACATACCCGATGCCAATAGGGTAGGGGCTATTTCTTTTGAACTCAACACCTCAATAGTACTTTTGCCCAAAGTGCCTATGCAAAAACGCCTTTTTGACAGCAGAGTGGGCTTCTTTGCTACGCGCTTTATCAAATTTGCCGATGACCAACAGCGCACACAAACAGAAAGTTATATACATCGTTTCCGCTTAGAACCACGCAAAGAAGATGTGAATAAATACCTTAGCGGTCAGCTTGTAGAACCTAAAAAGCAAATCGTTTTTTATATAGACCCTGCTACTCCTAAACAATGGCAAAAGTATCTTATACTGGGCGTAAATGATTGGAATGTAGCCTTTGAAAAGGCTGGTTTTAAGAATGCCATTGTAGCCAAAGAGTGGCCTAACGACCCTGCGATGAGCCTAGAAGATGCGCGCTTCAACGTAATACGTTATCTTCCTTCTGAAATCAGCAATGCTTATGGTCCTAATATTGCCGACCCACGCAGTGGGGAGATTATAGAGTGCCACGTGGGGTGGTATCACAATGTGATGAAATTACTGCAAGAATGGTACTTGATACAAGTGGGTGCAGTAGATAAACGCGCGCGCAACTTGAAGCTAGACGAAGCACTAATGGGCGACCTTATTAGGTTTGTATCATCACACGAAATAGGGCATTGTCTTGGTTTGCGCCATAATATGGGGGCAAGCAGCCAAACACCTGTAGAGAAACTTCGCGATAAAAAATGGGTAGAGGCACACGGGCATACCGTATCTATAATGGATTATGCTCGCTTCAACTACGTAGCCCAGCCCGAAGACAACATTGGTACTAAAGGACTTTATCCGCGCATAGGCGACTACGATAAGTGGGCTATTGAGTGGGGGTATCGCTATTACGGAAATCGGTATAAAAATGAATTTGACGAGCAAGAAGCCTTAGCGGCTACTACTACCCAGCGCCTTACGGCTAATCCTCATTTGTGGTTTGGTGGCGAAGGGCGTGGCGAAGACCCACGAGCGCAAACGGAAGACTTGTCGGACAATGTGATGAAAGCCAATACCTATGCGCTGAAAAATCTCCGCTATGTAGTGAGCAACCTTCACGAGTGGATGAAAGAACCTAATGACAAATACGACTACTTAAGCAGTATGCACAAGTCGGCAGTGTTGCAATACAATAGATATTTGAATCACGTACTTAAACACATCGGTAGTCGCTATATAGGGGTGATAGGTAGTGCTGAGGTGTATCAGCCTGTACCTAAAGAAGTTGTAAAAGAAGCAATCGCTTACGTAGATGCACAAGTTTTTGAAGCCCCCTTGTGGCTTTATCCGCAGGCTATCACTAATAAGATAGGCAGTAACGTAGAAAAGGAAATCGCTGATATGCAAAACAATGCTCTAAATATAATGCTCAATAATGTGGTGCTTTACAAGCTCTATACGCAAAGTTTAGCTTCGCCCAAGGCTTACCTTTTAGATGAATATCTCGCTGATGTTTTTGCGGCTGTTTGGAAACCATTAAACAACAGCGAAGCCCAGCAAAATGCTTTGAGGCGCGGGTTACAACGCTCTTATTTGGCAAAAATAGATGATCTTATCAATCCTAAAGAGCAGGCTGCAACTGCTGCTAATAGCAACGGAGCGGCTTCGGCATCGAGTACCGCAGTGGGCAATTCGGATGTACGCTTATATGCGTTACAACATTTGGACAAGATAGCCGATTATCTGAAAACAGCACAGCAGCAAGAGGCACAGCCCCTAAACAAGCTTCATTACCAACAACTTCTTAAAGAAATAGAACGTATAAAAGATCCTAAGAAATAATATGTTACGATTCAATGCCCTTACCGAAAGTCAGCGCCGCCAGCCTATAGCGGTAGCCGAAAATGGCAAACGCTCAGAGCTATTTGCCGTAAATGTATTTAACGAAGCCGCTATGCGCCAAGCGATGACGCGAGAGGCTTTTGAAAGTGTGATGAATGCTATTCGCTATGGCGAAAAGATAGACCGCCGCGTAGCCGACCAAGTGGCGGCGGCGATGCGCGATTGGGCGATTAGCAAAGGGGCTACCCACTATACGCATTGGTTTCAGCCTCTTACGGGCGGTACTGCCGAAAAACACGATGCTTTTTTTGAGCCAGTGAGCCGCGATAGAGCTATAGAACGCTTTGGAGGGGGGCAGCTTGTACAACAAGAATCGGACGCATCGAGCTTCCCCAACGGAGGGATTCGCAATACCTTTGAGGCACGCGGCTACACTGCTTGGGATCCTACTTCGCCACCTTTTGTTTATGGGACTACCCTTTGTATCCCTACCATATTCATTTCGTATACGGGTGAGGCTTTAGATAATAAAACGCCTTTGCTAAAGGCACTTACAGCTATAGATACAGCCGCTACTGAGGTGGCGCGCTATTTTGATAAAAACGTAAACAAGGTAACCGCTACGCTTGGCTGGGAACAAGAATACTTTCTGGTAGATAAAACCCTTGCTTACTCTCGTCCCGACTTGATGATTGCAGGGCGTACTCTTTTGGGGCATCAGGCAGCTAAAGGGCAACAGCTGGACGACCACTACTTCGGTTCGATACCTGAGCGCGTGCTTAGCTATATGCGCGATTTAGAACACGAGTGCTTGCTGCTGGGTATCCCTCTAAAAACACGCCATAATGAGGTGGCACCTCACCAATTTGAGTTTGCTCCTATTTTTGAAGAAACTAACCTTGCAGTAGACCAAAATGCGCTGCTGATGGACGTGATGCGCAAGGTTGCCGACCGCCATAGCTTTGTAGTGCTATTTCACGAAAAGCCATTTGCAGGCGTTAACGGTTCGGGTAAGCATAACAATTGGTCGTTGGCTACTGATACGGGTATAAACCTACTTGCCCCCAGTCGTACCCCTATTAAGAACCTACAGTTTCTTACTTTTTTCATTTGTACTATCAAGGCTGTTTGCCAATACGAACCCCTATTGCGTGCCTCAGTAGCTTCGGCTACCAATGACTATCGCTTGGGTGCCAACGAGGCTCCGCCTGCTATTGTATCTGTATTTATAGGCGAACAACTCACCAAGGTACTCGATGCTTTAGAAGTGGCTTCTGAAGAACTTTCGCAAGAAGAAAAAACAGACCTTAAGCTGAATGTGGTAGGCAAAATACCCGACCTTTTCTTGGATACTACTGACCGCAATCGCACTTCGCCTTTTGCCTTTACAGGTAATAAATTTGAGTTTCGTGCAGTAGGTTCAAAAGCTAATTGTGGCAGACCTATGATGGTGCTCAATACTATCGTAGCAAAACAGCTTACCGACTTTAAAAAAGAAGTGGATGCGCTCATAGCTAAAGGAATGAAGAAAGAAGACGCTATCTTCAAAGTGTTGCGCAGCTATATCAAAACGTCTAAAAAAATACGCTTTGAGGGTGATGGCTATAGCAAGCAGTGGGAAGATGAGGCTGCAAAACGCGGACTTTCTAACCATAAAACAACTCCTGAAGCTCTCAAAGAAAACATTACTGAAAAAGCTATTGCTCTTTTTGAGGAAATGGGAGTGCTTAACCGTGTAGAGCTAATGGCGCGCTACGAAATAGCTTTAGAAGAATACGTAAAAACGGTGCAGATAGAATCTCGTGTACTGGGTGATATTGCTCGTAACCATATTGTACCAACAGCGGTTCGCTATCAGAATACACTTATTGAAAACGTAAAGGGGCTGAAAGAGATTTTTGGAGAAAGCTATCAGGAGGTAGCTGCCGAGCAGTTGGAGCTTATACGCCATATTTCTGAACACATCAAGGTCATTCACAGCAAAACCGATGCGATGATAGAAGCGCGTAAGCGGGCGAACCACTTGCCTAATTTTGAAGAAAAAGCTCATAGCTATTGTCACGAAGTAAAACCTTTCTTTGATGAAATACGCTACCACTGCGACAAGCTCGAAATGATGGTAGATGACGAACTCTGGACACTCACCAAATACCGCGAGCTGATGAGTTAGTGGTTTGCAAGTGTTGTGTAAAAGAATTAATCATTAATCGTTGATTATTAAACATTATTTTGTATCTTTGCCCCATTGTTTAACTATAAAAAGTAGATAACTAATGAAAAGAATCCTTAACAGTTTGCTGTTCAAAGTGTTTTGTGGTATCGTCATCGGTATCATCATCGGCATTTTTAACATTGAATGGCTTAACCGATTGCTCCTCACTTTCAAGGGGCTTTTTGGTAATTTTTTAGGCTTTACAATTCCTCTCAT
This sequence comes from Capnocytophaga sp. oral taxon 332 str. F0381, assembly GCF_000318275.2. Lineage (NCBI taxonomy): Bacteria > Pseudomonadati > Bacteroidota > Flavobacteriia > Flavobacteriales > Flavobacteriaceae > Capnocytophaga > Capnocytophaga sp. oral taxon 332. The sequence continues at coordinate 16,534 of NZ_KB291282.1, read as the reverse complement.
TATGATGGGACTTATTATGCCTGCTATTAGCGACTTGGGTAAAAACTCAGGTAAATTGCTACTTATAACGGTAGCTATCGCTTATGCCTTCACGCTCTTCTCAGGGTTCTCTACCTATTTTGTGAGCGATGCACTATTCCCGTCTCTACTACAAGGCGAACAGCTCAAAGTACTCGAAGAGCAACAAGCCTCTACTCTCACCCCCTATTTCTCTTTAGATATGCCCCCTATCACGAGCGTGATGACCGCTTTGGTATTCTCATTTATCGTAGGGATAGGGCTCTCATTCCGTGAAGAATCAACCCTTAATTCTGTAGTAAAAGAATTTGGCGACATTGTGAAATGGCTCATTACCAAAGCCATTATCCCTGTGCTTCCTTACTATATATTAGCTATCTTTGCCGAAATTACTTTCTCAGGACAAGTAGTATCTATTATCAGTGTATTCTTCAAGCTCATAATAATACTATTTATAATGCACATAGTGCTATTGTTTATACAGTATGTTATCGCAGGAGGTGTAGCAGGGCGCAATCCTTTCAAAGCGCTGCTTACAATGCTACCTGCCTATGCTACTGCTTTGGGTACTTCCTCTTCGGCAGCTACTATTCCCGTATCGCTACGCCAAGCCCTAAAGATGAACATCTCACAACGCATCGCAGGCTTTGTAATCCCTCTATGCGCTACTATCCATTTATCGGGTAGTACGATGAAAATCACCGCTTGTGCCCTTGCCCTGATGATGCTACAAGGAATGCCTTATAACTTTGAACTCTTTGCAGGCTTTATACTGATGCTAAGTGTGATAATGGTAGCCGCACCAGGTGTACCAGGAGGTGCAATTATGGCAGCTTTGGGCATACTTAATTCTATATTAGGTTTTGATGAAAAACTACAAGGACTGATGGTTGCTCTTTACATTGCTATGGATAGCTTTGGTACTGCTTGCAACGTAACAGGTGATGGTGCTGTTGCTCTTATTATTGATAAAATAGCTAAAACAAAGGATTAAGTTGTTAGTTGTTAACAATAAAAAAACTGCCTTACGGGGCAGTTTTTTTTGTTATTACTTGAGGTTTAATTACTAAGCCAAATCCTTCCCTATATCTCTTCGGAAGTAAGCCCCCTGAAACGCTATTTTGCTGATGCTTTCGTAGCTTGTAGCCAAAGCCTCTTGGAAAGTATTACCCAAAGAGGTAATTGCTAGTACCCTACCGCCATTGGTAAGCAGTTGCTCGCCTTTCAGCGTAGTACCTGCGTGATATACAGTACTTTTAGTTACCAGTTCAGTACCACTGATAACCTTTCCTTTTTCGTATTCTTCAGGATACCCCCCCGATACCATTACTACGGTAGTAGCGCTTTCTGGGGTTACTTTTAGTTCTTGTGAAGCCAAAGAGCCGTTGTAAAGCGACTGAAATAGCGGTACTAAATCGCTTTCTATACGGGGCAATACCACTTCCGTTTCGGGGTCGCCCATACGCACGTTGTATTCTATCACGTAAGGCTCACCATCCACTTTTATAAGTCCGATAAATACAAACCCTTTATAAACGATGCCCTCCGCTTGTAGTCCGTTGATAGTAGGTTTTACGATGCGTTCTTCTATCTTCTGCATAAAAGCAGCATCGGCAAAAGGCACCGGCGAAACTGCCCCCATACCACCGGTGTTGAGCCCAGTGTCGCCTTCACCAATACGCTTGTAATCTTTAGCGGTAGGCAATATTTTGTAGTCTTTTCCATCGGTCAGTACAAAGCAGCTAAGCTCTATACCTTTGAGGAACTCTTCAATTACAACTTTGGTGCTGGCTTGCCCAAATTTAGCATCAATAAGCATACGGCGTAGTTCGGCTTGTGCTTCTTGTAGGTCTTCGAGAATTACTACCCCTTTGCCTGCAGCCAATCCGTCAGCTTTAAGCACGTAAGGAGCTTTCATTGTACTGAGGAACGCACAACCCTCCTCAACAGTTTCCTTAGTAAAACTCGCATATTTAGCCGTAGGAATATTATGGCGCACCATAAACTCTTTGGCAAATTCCTTGCTGCCTTCCAAGGTAGCTCCACGTTGTGAAGGACCTATTACTTGCACGTGAGCGAGTTCTTTGTCGTTTATGAAGAAATCGTACACACCCTTCACCAAAGGGTCTTCAGGACCCACTACCAGCATTGCAATCTCTTTTTCGAGTACAAAGGCTTTCAGTGCAGGAAAATCAGTAGGGCTAATAGCCACATTGGTAGCTACGGAGTGAGTCCCCCCATTCCCAGGGGCGATGTAAAGCTGGTCGCAAAGCGGACTGCTGTGTAGTTTTACGGCAAAGGCGTGTTCACGACCGCCAGAGCCAAGAATCAGTATGTTCATTTTTATTGATTTGTCAATTACTAATTTTCTTATCGGCTAATTTTACAAATAGGTATCGGTTGCATTTTGTGTTGGTTAGCACGATTTAGGCGGGTGTATATCTCAAATACTTCGCGCTCTCTGCCTGTGAAGGCTTCAGCGGTATGCCCTTGTTCGGTTTGCAGCATAGCCCATTCCAGTTCGTCATAAGTAGCTTTTAGCTGGTCTTCATCGCTGCGGTCATCGCCAAACAAGCCATCTGAAGGTTTGGCTTGCAATATAGAAGCAGGAATGCCAAGATATGCCCCCAGCTGATAAACCTCACTCTTCATCAAGTCGGCTATAGGACTGATATCTACGCCCCCATCGCCGTATTTGGTAAAGAACCCTACGCCAAAATCCTCTATCTTATTGCCCGTGCCCACTACCAATCTACCTTCTAAACCAGCGAAGTAGTAAAGAGTCGTCATTCGCAAGCGCGCACGAGTATTAGCCAAAGCCATTTCGCGAGTTGAGGCTTCCGTAGGCGGCAAGGCAGCTACTAAGGTATCAAAAGTAGGAGTAAGATCAACCGAAAGAGCCGTTACATTAGCGAAATGTTGCCGTAAAAAGTTTATATGCTCTTGCGACCTGCTCACGTGAGTCGCCGCTTGGTGTATAGGCATTTCGAGGCAAAGAGTAGGCAAGCCCGTACGCGCACAGAGAGTAGAGACCACCGCCGAGTCCACCCCCCCCGATACACCTATTACTAAGCCCTTTACGCGAGCGTTTTCGGCATAGGTTTTTATCCAATGAGTGATTTGAGAAGCTATTTTTTCCATACGATTTTAAAAAATATCATTAGTGTTTATTCTAAGGGTTGGAAATTTTACAGAGGTAATCACCCCGCCCTCTACAATAGGCGCAAGCCCGCGGTATTTGCCATTGTCTAATACAAAGATATTCACTTCTTTATTAGAAGGGCGCACTATCCAATATTCCGCTACTCCTGCTTCTTCATACAAGCAAAACTTATCGCTCAAATCGCGTTGTGCGTTGCCTGCCGAAAGTATTTCAACAACCAAATCAGGAGCACCTAAGCAACGTTTGCCATCGGCTAATTTCTCAGGGTCGCATACCACACACAAGTCGGGCTGTACAACACTATCTTCTTTGCCTTCTGCATTAGGAAGTACCACATCAAAAGGAGCCGCAAATAGTTCGCAAGTCTTTCCTTTGAAGAAATTATAAAGTTCGCCCGACAACTTGCGAGATACCCTCTGGTGAGGTATCGCAGGGGCGGGACTCATCTTAAAAATCTTCCCTTTCAGCAACTCTATGCGCTCTTCTATTTTCCAAAGGAAATAATCAGCGTACGTATAAAGTCCATTTACGAGGTCTAACTGATTGATATTAGTAACTTCCATTAGTATTCAATTTAAAAATGATGTTAGGGTACCCCCTTACGATAGAAAACTAACTATAGCATCGCCGTTTTTGGCAGCTGCGGCAAAGAATTGCTGTAGGTTCTCAAAATGAGACTTCAGATAAGCAAAATCATCTTCGTCCCATTCCAATGAAGGATAAAGTTCCTCATCGGCAGCCATTTCTTCCTGATTGTAGTTTTCTCTTAGCTTAGCTTCGGTAATAGAGCCAAGTCGCTTACTGAGGGCAGCCACTTGCACAGGGGTAATATAGTGAGCAGGACCATATCCGTAGAGGTTAGACTCCTCGTCAAAAAGCTGCCCGCTAAAGAAAAGCCGCGATACATCATCGTCCTCGTCCTCTTCGTAGCCAGATACGAAAGCGAAGCCCGTAAGCAAGTACATAATGCCGCTCCACGCCTTGTCTACATCAAACAAACGCTCATTAGGTTCTTCAGCCTCAAAAATTGCCTGAAGGTCTTCTTCAAGAGCCTGAGGTTCTTTTAGATACTTATCAAACTCCGCTTTAGGTACGCGGAGGAAGTTCATAACCATACCCATAATATTATATTTTAGTATTGAAAGCACAAAGATACAAAATAATTATTAATTGATTGAATGTTTAATGATTAATTTTTGACCTCCCCCAATTCCCCCGCTGGCGCAAGCTTGCAGCTTGTGC
>NZ_KB291282.1:0-12091 GCF_000318275.2 Capnocytophaga sp. oral taxon 332 str. F0381 | reverse complement strand
TTGCAGCTTGTGCCCAATTCAAAATTCAAAATTACCGAAGCTTCAGCGAAGGTTGAGCGAAGGATAAACACGTCATACCCATCAACTGTTAAAAAGACAATTTTAACTTTTGTTTAACAGGTAGTATAAAAGATAAACACTATCTTTGCGCCGTAATAATTAAATACTCATTTTCTTATGAAAAAACTCTTATTAATAGCAGTAGCTGCAGTAGCTATTGTAGCCTGCAAAAAAGACAAAAACGAGCCCGTAGCTCCTAACGGAGGTAATGGCAACAACGGCGGTGGCGGTACCCAAACCGAACAACCTACCCCCGTACCTGCAGGATTTGTAAAGCAAATCATCAAAACAAGTCTTACAGGTGCTGTAGCTACTACTACTTATAATGTAGAAAACAACGTATTAAAAAGTTGGGTAGAACAAAATTCGCAAAATACAGTTACTCACACATTAGAGTATAACGGTAAAAACCTAAAAACCTATCGCTTGCAAGATAGTAGTAGAGGGCTTGATGAATTGTACTCTTTTGTATATGAAAACAATAAGCTTACCAAAATCACTTATAAAACAGGTAGCAGTCAGCCAGATACCTTTATTGTTACTACTGATGACAAAGGGCGTATTACCAAAAAAGAAAACCCAGGGGTGGGCAATTATTTCAATGTGATGCCATCAGTTATTACCTTTGATTATGGTACCACTACACTCACTGTGAAAAATTACGATGGTAATGCTACAACCACTTGTGCTTATGGCTATAAAGATGACAATGTAGTAGCGGTAAATTACAATGGAGCTACACAAACTTATGAGTATGACACTACGGTAGTGAATGACCTTAGCAATCCTTATATCTTGTTAGTCGACTTAGCAAAAGTAAATGTACGTGGTCACGATGGTGATATTAGTTTCGTTGCAGAAGAAAACATTTTTGCAAATCAGTCAAAAAATGTATGTAAAAAATATCTTTTCTTTGATCGGGTTATTACTAAAAACGGAAACAAACCACTTGAAATTGTTAAACAACCTACAGGAGAGAAAATAATATATAAATATTAGTCATTAGTCGTTAGGCACGAGTTTACTAATGACTAACGAATAAAAAAAGAATCATTTTTTTTAATTAATTAAATACTATACAATGAAGAGAATTTTATTAATCGCAGTAGCTGCGCTTGCTATCGTAGCCTGCAAAAAAGACAAAGACGAGCCTCAACAGCCTGTGCCAGCACCAGCACCGGCACCAGCACCTGAAGCTGAAGCCACACACTCATTAGGAGATATTACCTATCCTAAAACAATAGTAACTACAAGAGAAGATAGTACTAGTAGAGGTAATAATCAAGTCACCACAGTTACTTATACCATAAGTCCTAAAAAACTTATTACTGAGTATACTACTGTTGCTAAATGGACAAATCAGTCTAACCTATCAACTAATGAGAAAGTTGTTTTGTCATACGATGCTAAAGGAGCAGTAGCTACTATCGTTACTACCGATTTACTCCAAAACAAAATAACTAGCAAAAAGGAGTTCCTTTATGTAGATGGTAAAGTGGATAAAATATTAGAAACATATGATAACGGCAGTGTGGCTACTATCACTTACACTTACTATGATGACGGCAAAGTAAAAAGCATTCATAGGAAAGATGCTTGGTCAGATATGACTTACAACCTTACTTACAGCGGCAATAAAGTTATTGAAAAAGTGATTGACCACGAAGATAATAGTGTGTATTCTGAAGATGAATATACTTTTGATGCCAATAATAATGTAGTAAGGATGGACGATAAAAAAAATAATCAAGCGACCATCCATACCTACGACAACAAGAAAAATTATAAAAATAATGAATTTTCTCGTTTGATATCTGGGTACTATGGTTTGCCTCGCCCTGACTATGGTAAAAACTATCGTACTACTACTAAAGTAGGTACTTTTACTCCTACAGTTGTAAACTATGAGTATACAGCTAATGACTATGTAAAGAAAACGGTAGAAGTATCTAAAAGTACTTACGGAGACCCTCGTAACCCTCAAACTCAAGTAGCTACGCAAACAGTAGAATATAGCTACTAAAAAAAATATATTAGAAGAATACTACTCTATATTTAGTCGTTAGTCTTCAGTCATTAGTCGTTAGTAAGCAACGCTTTGCATCTCTGCACGTGCGGCTCGCACCTAATGACTTCAGACTAACGACTAATATACTAACATAACATAAATACTAGCGATTTCCTACTAACAACTGATAACTTTTTAATTTATATTACAATGAAGAAGCTTTTATTAATCGCAGTAGCCGCGCTTGCTATCGTAGCCTGCAAAAAAGACAACAAAGAAGAACCTCAACAGCCTGCACCAGCACCCGCTCCACAAGTGCAAACAAACCCTTATATTGTAGATTTTGACTATCCCAAAACAATAGCCCTTGAAGAATCGTGGGGAACCACTACAATTACCCATTCGGTAACCGATCGTTTGTTAAGAGAGGTGGTTTATGTAAATCCTTTTGGTGGAATTACAACCACTACTTTCACCTATAATACCGACAACTACCTTACCAAAATATCCGAGCTAAAATCAGGAGCTACAGCTCCCGTTGTATTAGAACTTTCGTATAACGACAAAAAACAAGTGGAACGCACTTTGTACATTACCTCTTCTTATGGAGGAGTAAGTGTAGTTACAAGTACTTTTACCTATGATGCTGAGAGCAGAATTAGCCAACAAGTAGAAGCAAGTACTACCGAAGTGGCTACCGTTACCTATGCTTATGCAGGGAATACCGTTACTTCTACCGAGGTAAAATCTACAAGTACCGGTACCGCTACCGAAGTGTATACTTTTGATGCTAAAGGTAATGTAGCAAGCTATAATTACAATAACTATGTTCAGGTATATACTTATACCGAAGGACTAAACTACAATGGGCGCGGTGCATTCAAATTTATTGCTCCTACAGTAGTAATGACGAGCTTCCACCACGTAAAGCTATTTTATAACAAAAGATTTGAAAATGTAGCCCAAAAGTATCTTCCTAAGACATCTCCTATAGTGAGTGAATACAAGTATAATACGGTAAATAAACCTACACAAGTAGTTATCAAAGCAGTAGATGGGCGTACAGCTACACAAACGCTTTACTACTAAAAAAATATATTAGAAAATACTACTCTATATTTAGTCGTTAGTCTATAGTTGTTAGTCTATAGTCGTTAGTAAGCAACGCTTTGCATCTCTGCACGTGCGGCTCGCACCTAATGACTAACGACTTCGGACTAACGACTAAATTAAAAAAAAATTGACAAAAAACTTGCAAGTTTAAAAAAATGTTGTACCTTTGCACCGTCAATCATTGAAAGTTCATCATCTGCGGGTGTGGTGAAATTGGTAGACACGCTAGACTTAGGATCTAGTGCTTCACGGCGTGGGGGTTCGAGTCCCTTCACCCGCACTGTTAAAAACCTTAATTCACTACTGAATTAAGGTTTTTTTATTACCAATACCCCACTACACAGCTCGCACCAAACAACTATAAAAATGGATATATCAGTAGAACTAACCTTTAGTCCGCTACAGGACGACTTTGAAGAGCACATCATTCGCTTTATCAAAAAACTACGCGCTTCGGGGCTTGTAGTAAAAGAAAACCCTCTAAGTACCCAAGTATATGGCGAATACCACAAAGTAATGCAACTGCTCACTGCCGAAATGGAAGAAGCACTTGAGCTTATTGACAACGGATTGCTGTACGTGAAAATTGTAAAATCAAACAGGCAGGATTACGTGCCTTTTTTCTAAAATAATTCTTTAATTGTGTTCAACCAATACGATGGAGTGCCTACCCACTTGGTAGTACTCGAAATTATAGGCGTTATCTTTGGCTTCCTAAGTGTATGGTATGCCAGAAAAGGAAATATATGGGTCTATCCCACAGGCATCATCAGCACAATGCTGTTTGTATATCTACTTTGGCACTATGTGCTATGGGGCGATATGCTCATCAATGTGTATTATACTATTATGAGTATTTACGGCTGGGTACTTTGGGCGCGCAATGCACAAGATAACATTATCACTATCAGCCGTACTACCCCCGCCGATTGGAAAACAGCAGCCCTGCTGGGGGCTTTTAGCTTCTTGTTTGTGATAGGTGTGTATTACCTAAAACCTTTTATCAAGAACAACTTTAGTTTGCAAGGTGTTACACTCGGCTTTCACAATTTTTTGCCTACAGAATACGTAGATGTTTTTACTACCGCTATCTTCCTTGTAGGAATGTGGTTAATGGCTAAACGAAAAATTGAAAACTGGCTCTTCTGGATTGTAGGCGACCTCATTTCTATACCGCTATACTACATAAAAGGAATGGTATTCACCTCATTTCAGTATTTATTATTTACAATCATTGCAATAATGGGATATTTAGAATGGAGACGAAAATTACAACAGGAACTAATGAGCTTATCAAAGTAGCTTTTGTAGGACCCGAAAGTACCGGTAAAACTACCCTTAGCGAGCAGCTGGCTCAGTACCACAACACCCAATGGGTGCCAGAGTATATGCGCCTCTATCTGCAACAAAAATGGGATATCTTCAAGCAAACCTGCACTTGGGCAGATTTGCTGCCTATAGCCAAAGGGCAACTACAATTGGAAGCCGAAGCTGCCGCAAAAGCACACCATTACCTCTTTTGCGATACTTGCCTTATAGAGCTCGCTATCTATGCCCATTACTATTACAACAGATGCCCAGCACCCATAGAGCGTGCTTTGAAAACTACACACTATCAGCATATTTTTCTTACGTATATAGATACCCCTTGGGTAGCCGATGACCTGCGCGACCGCCCTCACAACCGCGCCGAAATATTTGATTTTTTCCAACAAAAACTACTCGAATACGGCTTCCCCTACACCGTTCTGAAAGGAGACCTTCAAGAGCGTATGGAAGTCGTAAATATGCACCTCGAAATGCCTTCTTTGTAATGTATATTGCTTATCACCCTATATACAATCACCCCGTACCCGATAACCATCGCTTCCCGATGCTCAAATACGCCCTCCTGCCGCAACAATTGCTGCACGAAGGCATTGCCCAGCCTACGGATTTTCATACACCCCAAAAAGCAAGCCCCCAAAGCCTCTGCTTAGTACATCACCCCGATTACGTACATCGTTTTATCCATCTGCAACTCACCCACAAAGAAGCACTGCCCATAGGGTTTGTGCAAAATGAGCAACTCGTAGAGCGCGAACTCACTCTCGTACAAGGCACTATCGATGGGGCACTTTGGGCACTGCAGCACCGGCAAGTGGCTTTTAATATAGCCGGAGGCACACACCACGCTTTTTCTGATAGAGGTGAAGGCTTCTGTATGCTGAACGACCAAGCCGTAGCAGCAGGCTATTTGTTAGCACATACAGCGGTGCAGCGTATCCTAATAATCGATTTAGATGTACATCAGGGTAATGGCACTGCCCAAATCTTCGCTAATGACCCCCGCGTGTTTACCTTCTCAATGCACGCCCAGCACAATTATCCCTTCCAAAAAGAACAATCTTCTCTTGATATCCCCCTACCCAACGGTACTACCGATGAGGTATATTTGCGCATTTTGCAAGATACCCTACCCCAACTGATAGCACAGCATCAGCCGCAGTTTGTGTTCTACCAGTCGGGGGTAGATGTATTAGCCACCGACAAGCTCGGCAAGCTATCCCTTAGTGTTGAAGGCTGTGCCGAGCGCGACAAGTTTGTTTTCCAGCAGTGCAAGGCACATCAGTTGCCCGTGCAGTGCGCTATGGGCGGAGGCTATTCGCCCCAGCTAAGGCACATCCTCCGTGCACATAGCAATACTTTCGCCGTAAGTGAGTAAACGGCAGGCGTAATTCATTAATTATTATTATATTTGCACCGAATAATAGATGAGTTAGAATTTTGCATATAAATAGAGAGCTTATGGAAAACTTGTATGATATGTCGGAAGAAGATATCAAACTCAAATTCATAACTCCCAGCATAATGGATAAAGGATGGGGTTATGATAATATTTCTATGGAAAAAATGGTTAAGTTTACTGATGGTAAGATTAACCTTAGAGGTAATCTTTTCTCTCGTAGTAAAGCAAAATATGCCGATTATATGCTTTACTATAATAAGGCTACCCCTATTGCTATTGTAGAAGCTAAAGATGCTACTCACTCTATAAGCTACGGAATGCAACAAGCAAAAGAATATGCTATGATGATGAATATTCCTTTTGCTTATAGTTCTAACGGACAAGGGTTTCAGGAATATGATTTCCTTACGGGAAAAGAAAGAACTCTTGCAATGGAGGATTTTCCTACCAAAGAAGAGCTTTACGAACGTTTTACGAGTGAAAATCATAATGGAGAAGGATTATCGGAAAAAGAACTTAAAGTCATCAATCAACCATTTTGTGTAGGTCAGGACATCTTCCCTCCTCGATACTATCAGCGCAATGCCGTTAATAATACGATAAATGCCGTTGCTCAGGGCAAAAAACGACTTTTATTAGTAATGGCTACTGGTACTGGAAAAACTTATACGGCTTTCCAAATTGTTTACCGACTATTGAAAGCAGGATTGGTAAAGAAAGTATTGTATTTAGCAGACCGCAATGTATTAGTAGACCAATCTATTCAGCAGGATTTTAAACCTCTTCAGAAAACTATACACAAAGTTGATTATCAGAAAGATTTAAACAGCGGCATCACAGCTTATGAGGTTTATTTTTCACTTTACCAACAACTTATAGGACAAGGAGGAAAACAGCAGTACAAAGAGCTGTTCAAACCTGATTTTTTTGATTTGGTAATTGTAGATGAGTGCCACAGAGGAAGTGCCAAAGACGATAGCAACTGGCGTGAAATTTTAGAATATTTTGATAGTGCAATACAGTTAGGGATGACCGCAACTCCTAAAGAAACTAAATACCAATCTAGTATAAATTACTTTGGCGAGCCTGTTTATACCTATAGCTTAAAACAGGGTATTGAAGACGGATTTTTAGCTCCTTTTAGAGTTGTAAATATTACCACTAACATTGGTGATGAGTGGAGGCCTACTGTGGGACAAGTAGATGTTTATGGCAATGAAATAGAAGACCGTATTTATAACAATTCGGACTACGACTATAAGATTATTATAGAAGACCGCATTAGGGAAGTATCTGAACAAATTACTCATTACCTGAAGCATACTGACCGAATGGCAAAAACAATCGTTTTTTGTGCCGATGAAGACCACGCTGAGAGAATGCGCATAGCCCTTGTAAATGCGAATTCGGATATGTGCCAAAAAAATCCTGATTATGTGGTGCGTATTACGGGAAGCGACCCTTATGGACAATCGAAGCTCGATTATTTTATTTCGGTAGCTGAAAAATATCCTGTTATAGCCACTACCAGCAAGCTTTTATCTACGGGAGTAGATTGTAAAATGGTAAAGCTGATAGTGCTTGACCAGCGTATCAGCTCTATGACCGAATTTAAGCAGATTGTAGGGCGTGGCACTCGTATTCGTGAAAAAGAGGGAAAAACTCACTTTACTATAATGGACTTTCGGAATGTTACCCGCCTATTTGCTGACCCTGATTGGGATGGTGAAGCAGAGATAGACCCCGATTATCCTCCTGATGAAACAGTAATTACTCCTGCCGAGCCCTGCCCTGTATGTGGGCAATTCCCTTGTGTATGTCCGTGTCCTATTTGTGGGCATTATCCTTGTGAATGTGAGGGTACAAATAAATCGCCTAAACCCTTTGTAGATAAAAACGGTTGTTCTGTGACAGTGATTAACAAAGTAGTATCGGTGTATGATACCAATGGCAAACTTTTGCGAACTGAGAGTGTTACCGATTATACTAAGAAGAATATCAACGACAATTATACAAACCTTGATGACTTTATCCTCCATTGGAATAAAGCAGAGAAAAAAGCTGAAATAACTGATTTGCTACGCGAAAGTGGTATTGATTTGCAAGCCCTAAAAGAAGACCAAGGAATGGCTGAGGTAGATGATTTTGATTTTATCTGCCATATAGCTTACGGCAAAAAGCCTCTTACACGTAGAGAACGCGCTGAAAATGTAAAGAAACGAGATGTTTTTAACAAGTATGGCGCTGAAGCCCGAAAAGTATTGGAGGCTCTGCTTGAAAAATATGCTATGGATGGTATCACACAATTAGAAAACACCACAGTTTTGAAACTTGACCCTTTCCGACAAATGGGAGCTCCTGCCCATATAGCCAAATTCTTTGGAGGTAAAGAACAGTATTTTTTGGCGGTGAAAGAATTAGAAAAATTGATATATAACATAGCTTAATATATGGCACTTAACAACTTTGTAAAAAGCATTCGGAAAATTATGCGCAACGATGCAGGTATCAATGGCGATGCCCAACGCATTGAGCAAATTGCGTGGATGCTTTTCCTTAAAATATACGATGTAAAAGAGGAGGATTGGGAATTTAATGAGGATAGTTATCAATCATTTATTCCTGAAGAATGTCGTTGGCGTTCGTGGGCAACAGATAAAGGAGATGGCAATGCCCTAACCGCTGATGCCTTGTTGGATTTTGTAAACAATACTCTCTTCCCTACTCTAAAAAATTTGGAAGTTACCCCTGATACTCCTATACGTAGTAGCATTGTATTTACGACATTCCAAGATGCTAACCAATATATGAAAGATGGTGTATTGCTTCGACAAGTGGTAAATGTAATAGACCAGCTGAATTTTTCCGATTATGAAGAGAGCCACGCTTTTGGAGAAATTTATGAAGCAATCTTGAAGGAAATGCAGTCGGCAGGTTCAGCGGGTGAGTTTTATACCCCAAGGGCACTTACGGATTTTATGGCTGAAATTATAGAGCCCAAAATAGGAGAAAAGATGGCTGATTTTGCCTGCGGGACAGGGGGCTTCATCACAAGTTGGCTAAACACTCTTGATAAAAAAGCTACTACAGCAGAGGCTAAGGAAGCTTGGGCTCAATCTATCTATGGAATAGAGAAAAAGCAATTCCCCTATATGCTTTGTGTAACTAATTTGTTACTCCATAATATTGATGCCCCTGCGGTAGTACACGATAATTCACTTACAAAAGATGTACTTAACTATACTGATGACGACAAGTTTGATGTGGTGCTGATGAATCCGCCTTATGGGGGTAGTGAAAAGAACGATATCAAACAGCATTTTCCGTCAGACCTTTCTTCCAGCGAAACTGCTGACTTATTTATGGTACTGATAATGTATCGCTTAAAACAAAATGGGCGTGCTGCGGTGATTCTTCCTGATGGTTTTCTCTTTGGTGCTGACAATGCTAAATTGGCTATAAAAGAAAGGCTTTTGAGAAAGTTTAACTTACACACTATTATCCGCTTGCCAGGTAGTGTATTTTCTCCTTACACAAGTATTGCTACTAATATTTTGTTTTTTGACAATGTGCAAGCAGAAGGAGCTGAAGAAGGTTTTTGCACCCATAAAACGTGGTTTTACCGCTTGGATATGCCCGAAGGGTATAAGCATTTTTCAAAAACCAAGCCTATGCAAGCTGTACATTGTCAGCCTATTAAAGACTGGTGGCACAATCGTGTAGAAATTGTTAGCGAAGATGGTAAAGATGAGAAGTCGAGAGTATTTACCGCGCAAGAACTCTTAGCGATGGATTGCAACCTCGACCAATGTAAATTCCCCAAAGATGAGGAGGAAATACTACCCCCAGCAGAGCTTTTTGACAACTACTACAAAAGACGTGCTGCCCTTGAGCACGAAATAGACAAAACTCTTTCGGAAATACAACAGATTTTAGGAATAGCCATAGAAAAATAGTACAATGAATAAAAAAGATCTTACAACATCTACAATAGAGAGGCAAAATATTTTGAATAATCGTTTTGCTATAAAAACTATACAAGAAAAGTTAGCCATAGAAGGAATGCTTTTTGAAGGAGAATATCGTTATACGAAGAAAATGGTTGCAGATTTCTATGGTGTAGAGGAACGTACTATAGAGCGTTATCTTGAAACTTATAGTGATGAATTAAAACATAATGGTTATATTTTATGTAAGGGTAAGTTGCTGAAAGAGTTTAAGTTACTTTTTGCTCCCGTCATCAATATCGGGAGCAAAACCACCCAATTGGGATTGTTTAACTTTCGTTCATTTCTTAATATAGGGATGCTTTTGACCGATAGTGAACAGGCTAAAAAAATGAGAAGTTTTATACTTGATATAGTTATTACAACTATTAATGAAAAAACAGGAGGAGGAACAAAATTTATCAATCGCAGAGATATAAATTATTATCCAGCAGCCATTCAAGAAAATAATTATCGTAGAGTATTAACTTCTTCTGTGAAGAATTATGTGTCAGGACATCAAACCTATAAGTATGCACAAGTAACAGATTTAATTTACAAAGCTGTTTTTAAGGAAAATGCTAAAGAATATAAGGAGATTCTTAAACTTGACACAAAGGATAGTGTAAGGCATACTTTATATTCTGAAGTTCTCCTTGTACTCTCTTCTTTTGAAAATGGGGTAGGGGTAGCTATTAAAGATGCCTATGAAAAGACGGGGATATTACTTACAATGAATGATGTAGAAGCTATTGTAAATCAACTTTTAGAACATCCTATCCAAAAACCTTATTTGAATGATGCTCGTAGTAAAATGGCTTCAAGAGATTTTAGTTTTCGTGATGCTTTTCATAGCAATATAGCAGAATATCTTAGTGTAGTTACTCCTGAAGAGTTTGAACGATTTATAGGAGACCAATCTGTTGATTTTGATACGATTTTAGAAGGAAATAAAGATGTTTTAGAACGTTTAAAATGAGTGTGATGATACAATATATTTCTTATGAAGAGGTTCTTGATGTTTATCATAAGACGATAACAAAAAGTGGTGGAGGATTAGAAGGCGTTCGAGATAAAGAAGCAATTCTTGCAATACTTGAATTTATTCAGAATGATGATTACTACCCTTCTTATGCTGATAAGTTGGCATATCTTGTTTTTCGATTTTGCTCAGGACATTTTTTTATTGATGGTAACAAGCGACTTTCCTTGACTTTAGGTGCTTATTTTCTTCATAAAAATGGATCTTATTGGGAGGCTTGTGTTTTTATGAGTAAGATGGAATCTATTGTTTATCATATTGCGGCATCACATATAGATCAAGAACTCTTAGGAGAAATCATTTGTTGTTTTCTT
The DNA here is from genome assembly GCF_000318275.2 of Capnocytophaga sp. oral taxon 332 str. F0381. Lineage (NCBI taxonomy): Bacteria > Pseudomonadati > Bacteroidota > Flavobacteriia > Flavobacteriales > Flavobacteriaceae > Capnocytophaga > Capnocytophaga sp. oral taxon 332. Next base: position 840 of record NZ_KB291282.1, on the reverse strand, counting down.
GCAAGAGAAGAATATGATGAAAATCTTCAATTAAGAATTGCTCTTGCAATGAGTATGGGTGATTTAGGTATTAGTGAAAATAATGAATTATGACAGCAGACCAATTACGCAAATCTATACTTCAGCAAGCTATACAGGGCAAACTTGTGCCACAAGACCCTAATGATGAGCCTGCCTCTGTACTTCTTGAACACATTCGGGAAGAGAAAGCTCGGCTTGTGGAAGAAAAGAAAATCAAGAAGGAAAAGAACCCTTCTGTTATTTTTAGAGGAGAGGATAATTCCTATTATGAGAAGTTCACCCTATCGGGCGAGGTAAAATGTATTGATGAGGAAATCCCTTTTGAAATACCTAACGGGTGGGAGTGGGCAAGAATTTCTAATATTTTTCAAATTAATCCTAAAAACATTTGTAATGATGAGTTAGAAGTCGCTTTTATACCTATGGAAAAACTTTCAGCAGGTTATGGTTCCAATTATTCTTATGAAAAAGTAAAATGGAGCAAAATAAAAAAAAGTTTTACTCATTTTGCTAATGGTGATATTGCTTTTGCAAAAATCACCCCTTGTTTTCAGAATCGTAAATCGGCTGTGTTTGAAAAATTACCTAATGGTATTGGTGCCGGAACGACAGAATTAAAGATACTTAGAACCTTTGCTGAAACAATAAATCGTTATTACCTCCTTTACTTCTTAAAATCTCCTTATTTTATAGAAGAAGCTATATTCAAAGGAACTGCTAACCAACAAAGAATAATTTCTGGTTATTTGGAAAATAAATTGTTTCCTATTCCTCCTCTTGCAGAGCAGCAACGTATTGTAGAAAAAATAGAGGAACTTA
>NZ_KB291281.1:0-2227 GCF_000318275.2 Capnocytophaga sp. oral taxon 332 str. F0381 | reverse complement strand
TTTTTAGTGTAAACCTATTTCAGGATATGACAGTTTTTTCATTGCTAATAATATACTATTTTTCTACTTTGGTGTTCGATATATTTGCCATTCCTGTAGGTTTGTTTTAGGGTCCAGTTACCTTGAGTGTCGTACTTGTAGCGGTAGGTAGTTACGGAGGTTGCTGTGGTATTGTCTTCTTTTTTGTAGCTTAATTCTCTGCGACTTATATCGCCTTGTGGGGTGTATTGATAGCGGTATTTTTCAGCTTGATCTAGAGGGAGCTTGGTGTTGTATTCAGTTTCTTCAACTACTTGATTTTCATCGTTGTATTGATATTCTGTTATAAACTGATTGTATCTTATTTCCTTGATTAATTGTCCTTTATCATTGTAGTGATATAGTTTTTCTTCTTTTAGTTCTCCTTCTTTTAGTTGGTTTTTATCGTAGTTAGTAATGCTTTTAATCTGCCTATCGGGGGTGTAGCCTATTTCTAAGCTTAAGGTATTCTTCTCACCAAAAGAACGCAAGCGCTGCAGGTTACCTTTGTCGTCATAATCAATTTTCAGGGAGAAGACCACCTCTTCACCATTATTAAAGAAGACTTCGGTGCAGTATTGTTTACCGTTCTTGGTTTGGTAATTAAAATAAACGATTTCGCCCTCTTGATAGGCAATATGGCTTATTTGTCCGTCATCATTGCGGGTGATGATACGATTTTCAGACAAGAAAAACACATCTAAGCTGCCTTGCAGGCGTGTATCTAAGAAATCTTTAACGTAAGTTTCGTGGTATTCCATCTGGTCTTGGCCTGTGAGGGAATCTTTCGAATAAGTGGGAGGATCCCAGATACATATAGGGAACTGATAGATGAAGGTTTCTTTAGTAAAGAACTCATCATTGAAGTGATCTTGGCGGAAGGTAAGACGCCCTAAGGTATCGTACTCTGAGATGATAGGCAAGGTATCATTTCTGTATTGCTGATAAGTGATGAGTTGTTTTACTCTGCCGCGAAGATGCTCTTTTTCCCAATCGGAGAAAGGATTGGAAGGTTCAGGTCTTTGAGAGCAGCTTATCATCAAGCAAGACAGGAAAAGTGCTATTTGTATTTTGGATATGTATTTCATAGAGTGTTTTGCTATGTGCCGCAAAGGTAAGCATTTATTTTGAGAGAAGCCCCTCTTTGCTGTTTTTTATTAGGTCAAACCCTCGCTGGCGCGAGCTTGTAGCTCGTGCCTAGTATAATAAGAGTGTGTCCTGCTGCTTAGCTTCATTCCGTCTATCCAATTCATAGGATAATGGGTGAGTAGATTGTTCATTGTTCTATCTTGTTAATTTTGTTGCAAAGGTAAGGTTTTTAGGATAAGTTATTTGATTTTTATTCTACTTTTGTGTACATATCCTTTTAACCCTTCTTTAGTTTTTATCAGATACCAATTGCTTGTATCATCTAATACATCTATTTTTTCGCCTGATTTTACTTTACTTAAAATTTTAGAAGAAGTACTCTTATCCGCCCTTATATTAGAGTATCCATCAGAATCTTCTATATAATAACCTCTTGAAGAATTAAATAGGAAATCAATTATTTCCTTGGGGTTATCAAAGTCGTGAGGATATCTTTGAACATAGTATTTCGCCGCATTAATAGCAAAATCATGTTCGTTAGGAGTCCCTCGTAACATTTTATCGACCGCTAACACCATCTCTTTTCTTATAAATTCGCGCGTATTCTTCCGATAATAAAATAACATCTGTATACCAGTTTCATCATTAATATTTTCATCAAGATACCATTTTAGTAGTGTTTTATCTCTATAAATACCAAAAGCAACTACAAAATTTGATAACATATCTGCATGATTATCTTTTAGCCATTCTAAGGACTTTAGGTCTTTATAGAAGAGATACTGATTAAGGTGAAATAACAGAAGCCCAACCATTTTTGCTTCATATCCATCTTCTGTATATATGATTCCTTTATCTTGGATAGCAATATATGGATTGAGATCATCATTCAGCACCACTATATTTTGCGGTAGTAGATCTTTATTGATAAAAGAGTGTATTACTTGCTTATAGTGCTCCTCAGTAGGTTTTTTATAGCTGTATTTTTCTAATTCAGCATCTATCTGAGGCATCATTTTTTGTATGTATCTACGGAAGTTAATATAAACTTCGCCGTCTTTAAAAATTGTATAATCTTCCATCTTTTGACTATAGCTATTAAAAGTTACTATTAAAAAAA
>NZ_KB291280.1:5478-6103 GCF_000318275.2 Capnocytophaga sp. oral taxon 332 str. F0381 | reverse complement strand
TGTTTTCCTATCCTTTCATAAAACTCCTTAAAAAGCTTTACAAGTTGTTGCTCTCGCTTGCGATATTGCTCATAAGGCAAAGCAATAAACTCTTCACCCCCTACATTACCAGGGTAAACCCTTATTACATACTCACCTTCTTGCCCATCATACACAGCATCTATTTCTACAGGAATAGGTTTAGGGGCAAAACCTGTTAGAAAATCAAGGTCAAAATGCATATTTTTCTCCCCATCAATAAATAAAAGATACTTGCCGTGATCATAAGGACGGGAAATCATTTTTAGAGGATAATCATCTTTATCCGCAATATGGATGGTAAAACGCCAAGGGTATTTAATGATAACCTCCTTCCATATATGAGTTGAAAGTTTATTATTTCTGATCTCCTCTTGAGTTTGTTGTGGCATACTATTTTGATATTGTTGTACAGCAGTTTCTCTTGACCACTGACCTGCAAGGGTTCCTTCTGGCACTTCCATTATTTTATGGAAAGCATAATCTCCTTCTACAATATATTCTTTTGCTTGATATTCACCAACTAAAATAGTATTGGCTCCACTTAAATAGAGTAATACTTGTCCTGCAGGTAATACTGCAATTTTAAAATCATAATAGCTGGTAT
>NZ_KB291280.1:4695-5458 GCF_000318275.2 Capnocytophaga sp. oral taxon 332 str. F0381 | reverse complement strand
GGTAAAACGCCAAGGGTATTTAATGATAACCTCCCTCCATATATGAGTTGAAAGTTTATTGTTTCTGATCTCCTCTTGAGTTTGTTGCGGCATACTATTTTGGTATTGTTGTGCAGTGGTTTCTCTTGACCAATCCCTTACAATGCTTATTTCTGGCACTTCCATTATCCTATGGAAAGCCTCATCTCCTTCTACAATATATTCTTTTGCTTGATATTCACCAACTAAAATAACATTAGCTCCATCTAAATAGAGCAATACCTGTCCTGCAGGCAATACTGCAATTTTAAAATCATAATAGCTGGTATCGCCAAACTTGTCAAGATAACCTTCTTGAAACAACTTAGTGATACGAGGCACATCTAAATCAAAAGAACCTGAATAAAACTTATTCTCTGCATACGAAAACCAAGTAATCTGCATTTTTACAGGGATAGGACGATCCCATTCTCCTACGATATCTGTTCCTGAGTCGTGGAACAAACTTGCTCGTAAGCTTTGACCCGAAGGAATATATTCCCTTTCTCCATTATCGTAAATGAATGCACCATCTACTATTTCTGTTGTATATCCTTCATCTCCTGTGGTTAAAATAAGCCATTGGTATTTTTTTGTCATCTTATTCATTATTTTTGTTATAGAATGTTTTGCTTTACTAAGTTTCCAAGATACATTCTTTCTATAGTAAACGAGTGTTCCTATCAGAAGCACTATAATGCCTATTATTACATACTTTTTCATAATTTATCCTTGTAAAATGTCT
>NZ_KB291280.1:3742-4675 GCF_000318275.2 Capnocytophaga sp. oral taxon 332 str. F0381 | reverse complement strand
ATTTGCTCTTGTATTCTATATAAAAACTCATCTTGTTTTATTGTACTGTCTATATTTGTAAGTTTGAAATTTTCACGATATTCATCGGATGCTATCAAATGAACTACTTTATTAGGTTTAGCTCCCATTTTTAAATTTAACTGAGATACATCGTTTTTATGAATTAACCCAAAAGAGGCAACCGTATCAAAGAGTCCTACAAAGTTAAAGATTATAGGTGTCTTCCTATCAACCCTCATATAAGAAGTAATTGACATTTCCTCTGAAATAAAATAACGTGCTGCAGCAGCTCCTCTACTAAAACCAAAGACGTTGATATATATTATCTTTATTTTCTTTGATCAATATCATACATTTTGAAACACCACTTTTTATTTTAGAAAAATAGTATCTTTTTTATTCCAATTATATAAAACATACGTATCTGTTTTTTCTATAAGATACAGATAAGTACTTTCCTTTTCTTTGTGATATTTAATACAAAAATACATTTTTTGGTTTTTATCTAATTTTATATGTTGTGCTATTTTATACAGGTTAATGGATTTTTCTTCTAAAATACTATTTATATGTTTTTCCTCTTTGTTAATAAATGATTTATTATTTTCATCAAGATAAAAATCAATATTATATTCTATTGTGTGGTTACAACATCTTTCTTTGGTAAAAATACGAGATGTTGTATCTGCCACAAACCCCGTTTCCTGTTCTATCTCCTCAAATAATTCCTTTTCTTTTTTACTTATAGGAGCTAACTCACTTCGAAAATCAAGGCGAATTAAACTAATTAAAACAATAAAAAGTATCACACCAATTATTCCTAAAATTGCTATAATGAGTGCTATTCTTTTAAAAATTCTACCAATTCCCATACTTCTATTGATTTTGAGGAAAAATCAGGTATTTTTTATGACCACATTTGCGACAGCAATA
>NZ_KB291280.1:3382-3722 GCF_000318275.2 Capnocytophaga sp. oral taxon 332 str. F0381 | reverse complement strand
TCTTTTACTTTTTCTTTTTCAATATAAACATCTGAATTATCTGGTATTGCATCATTTGTTATAGATAAATACTTGCCTTTTCTTTTGATATAATAAATATGTCTATTACTATATATCTTACCAAATTTATATAGTGTAGGGTCATCTTCATAATCAGATTCTTCTCCTATGTATATATTTATTACTCCTGAAACTGTATCTATTTTATTAATTTTTAAAAGAAACCAATCCATAGATATTTTATCTATCAAAAGATTGTCTCTAATCTCTACATAAGTAAGAGTATCTATTTCAAAACTTCTACAATCTTCATTAAAGAGAACACGATAATACAACTTTG
>NZ_KB291280.1:3094-3362 GCF_000318275.2 Capnocytophaga sp. oral taxon 332 str. F0381 | reverse complement strand
ATCTATCAAAAGATTGTCTCTAATCTCTACATAACTAAAAGTGTCTATTTCAAGCCTTTTATGGTCTTCATTAAAGAGAACACGATAATACAACTTTGTTAAGTTATACTTAGTTTTTTGAGGTATAGGACTTTTATATGGTTCTCTTATTGTATCTTCTTCTGTTAAGTAAGTTGAACTATCATAATTTACTCTGTTTTTACAAGATATTATTGAGATTGCAACAAATAGTATTATAATTCTTTTCATAGTTTCTTTAGTTTATCTA
>NZ_KB291280.1:2626-3074 GCF_000318275.2 Capnocytophaga sp. oral taxon 332 str. F0381 | reverse complement strand
AATACATTAATTTTCAGAGTGCAAATATATGAAAATACTTTGACACCTCAAAAAGAAAGTAAAGTAATACAAAATACGGTAGGAAATATCTTTAGCGGACAAGTAGTAGGGGAAACAGCTAAAACTCTTTCTGAACGTTTTGGAAAGGTATTGCAGAAAAGGCAATCTACTACGATTAACCGCAATGACACCTCTACCTCTATATCCACGCAGTTGAATAGTCTTATCCCTGCCAGTAAGATTGCGAACCTCACCCAAGGAATGTTCGTTGGGGCAGTCTCTGACAACTTTGATGAACGCATAGACCAGAAGATATTCCACGCACAGATAGTTGTAGACAACGACAAAGTAGCCGCAGAAACCAAAGCCTACCAGAAAATCCCCGAAGTTCTCTCTTTCACCGATGCCAACGGCAACGACACCACCAAAGAACAGGTAGAAGCCAATT
>NZ_KB291280.1:2325-2606 GCF_000318275.2 Capnocytophaga sp. oral taxon 332 str. F0381 | reverse complement strand
CCTCACTATTTAGCATAGTTTTCCCTTTTTTTGTTTCACTATGTAAATCATCTTCTATCTTTTCAGTTAAAGCACCATTCACATACACGAACATATCTCCACCAATATCACTTCTCTTAGCCTTTCCAGCTGTTTCAGTAATATTAGTCTCAGGAGCAGAAAACTCTATATTCTTACCCTGAGTATCCAACTTATTCACATTGCCATTCTATCGGTAAGCAGGATGCTCTCATCTTCGGTAAAGATGAGCTTATGTCCACTTGAAGCCTTGGGCTGAGGCA
>NZ_KB291280.1:1771-2305 GCF_000318275.2 Capnocytophaga sp. oral taxon 332 str. F0381 | reverse complement strand
CCACCAAAGAACAGGTAGAAGCCAATTACCGCCAGATAAAGTTAGATATCATTGAAATTATTGAACGCGAAAAAGAACGCATCGCCAATGACCCTGAGCTAAGGCATTTGGTAGAGAACTAATTTGTATTATGAAGTTCTTTTCTATATTTTAAAAGTGTATCCTTATCCTTTATATAAATTTCTATACAATCAAAATCATCAAATTCTATTATATTATCTTTTATATAATTTGCTATATTTTCTGAAATATTTTCATCACTAATACTAATATCATTTCTTGTGTAAAGAAACAACTCATATCCTTTCTTTTTTCTTTTTCTTATCGTTCTATTAATTTTACAAAAATATTTTTTTTGTAAACTATCGAAAAAAGACAACTCATTTTTTTTTATAGGATAATCCTTAATAACACTAGATTGCATTAAATATAAAAAAGGATTACAAAAGAATAGAATTATTATAATTATTATAAAGACATATATATATTTAAATTTTATCATGAAGCTGTTTAAACTTATTTCTATAATAAAGT
>NZ_KB291280.1:0-1751 GCF_000318275.2 Capnocytophaga sp. oral taxon 332 str. F0381 | reverse complement strand
CCTCACTATTTAGCATAGTTTTCCCTTTTTTTGTCTCACTGTGCAAATCCCCTTCAATCACCTCAGTTAAAGCACCATTTACATACACAAACATATCTCCACCAATATCACTTCTCTTAGCCTTTCCAGCCGTTTCAGTGATATTTACATTAGCATCTAAATCAATGCTATCACTTGCCTTTAAGTTGATGTTCTTAGACGTAATATTAATCGTCTCAGGAGCAGAAATCTCAATGTTTTTTCCTTGAGTATCTAACTTAATCACATTGCCATTCTTATCAGTAAGTAAGATACTTTCATCTTCGGTTGAGACTCTGGGTGAAGAAGTAAAAGAAAGTATAATTTGTTCTTATTTTATTTCCCATATGATAGGATACTCTCTATTCAGCTTTTCCTTATATTTTATATTATAATATCTTTTAACTTCTGAACTATTATCCAATACATTATTTTTACTCAAAATTATTTGTAATCTTAAGATTTTTTTAGAATTTAAAGGTTTGTATTTTTTTATTTGTTTACAATTCTCAGGGAGACAAACTTTTACCTTATGTATTAATCCATTTTCTTTTTTTAAATAAAAATTTATTTGTATAAAAAAATCTTTTCTTTTAATTCTTGTATTTGGATTATCAAAAGTATATTTGGAATAATAAAAATCTTTTTCCCTTCCGAAAAGTACAAATATTGTATCGCACCCTTCTCTAAAAGGAATATGATTCAGTATCGAATGATGTATATTCGTCAGTGTATCTATTGTTATTAGATTTTTATCGATTAAATCCTTTCTATTATCCTTGATATTAATTGCTTCCGTAAAATTCTCTCTACTAAACGCATTGATAAAATCTTTAAATGGTGTTTCTGCAACATAATAATAAGTTTTTTCTCCTTGCACAACAATGTTATATTTCGATTGAGAAAACAATATTATTGGAGATAAAAACAAGCTCAGAAATATAATAATTAGTTTATTAGAGTGCCTCCATTTGCTCCCTAATAATATCCCATTGCGATTTAAAAAATGACTTTCTTTTGTGCTTATTTTTGTCTGTATTTCCTGTAACTTCAAAACGATCTCTATTTTCATAGTCCATAATATTATCTGTATAACCTTTGTAAAAATAAAATTCTGATTCTTTAGAAAATAAATGAGATAATCCCATATTGTGACCTAATTCGTGTGCAATTGTTGAAGACTCTAGTTTTTCTTTTGTAAATGTAATTATAGCATTTCCCATAGGTTCTTCTGTTATTAAATATGCAAAAGAATCCACATCTATCGCATCTATTTTAGGAATATCATTTTCAAGATAAAAACGCTCTTTACCTTCTGTGTGCTGTACAAAAATATCTATGAAAAATAAGAATTTATTTATGTTATTAGCTCCTCGTATTGGTAGTCTTGTATTCCCATAAGTTTCATATAATGATAATAAATCGTCTCGGAAAATTCTAATATCTCTAATTTCATTTCCAGCAACTCTAAACTTGTAGTTCTTATTATCAGATGCCTTTAATTCCTTTACATAAGGTTCTTTATTAAGTTGGTATTTTTCTATAAGCGTTTGTCCTTCCTGATTACGATGTTTTCTTAAATCAAAATATTCATAAGATTTCACCTCACACTGTGTGAGAAATTGATTTAAAACATATGTATTTAGATATTTCTCAAGTTCTATATTAAACAATTCAGCGGTGATAAACACAGAAAAAGTGGCATTACCCTTCATTTCTGTCATATCCTTGCT
>NZ_KB291279.1:0-11643 GCF_000318275.2 Capnocytophaga sp. oral taxon 332 str. F0381 | reverse complement strand
AAAATTACTAATTTTTGGGAACTTTTATTTTATTGTAAGGAAAAAGTTTAAACAGCTTCGTAGTAAAAAATGTTAATCAAACTGACAAAATAACTGTAAACCTTTTTTAGGACGTGACAATATCAGAAAGAAAGATCGCACACCTTTTTCTCAAGAGGGAATTTTATGTGTCAAGTATGGTGAGACTATAAATAATAGTGACTTCTGTTCTTCCTCAAAACCTTTTTTGGGATTAAGTATAAGGCGGGGGTAGAAGAGGTACATACCATTTTTTATATTTCCAAATATCCAAGCTACTTTGGTATACTAGCGAAGGCCTATATATACACCCAATCAGCGGCTAAGGATGAAAATTTTGCAACTAAAATATTGATAGACAGGAATCTAAGACCTAAAGAAAGAGATTGATGGCAAACGATAAAAAGGGCAATCGCCGGCGATTGCCCTTTTGTTTAAAATGGTTAAAAAATATTTACAAAAAAGTTATGAAAACTCAAGAAAAAAAACGTATCTTTGAAACATTTAAAAATAATAGAATGAAAAGAAGACAGGTAGAAATTGAAACTTTCCCTAAAATAGATAATTCAACTTATTCTATTTGTTTTTTAGGAAGTAGTAGTAATACTATATTTGGGGACAAAGCAATATTGTCAGAAGTAGATAAGCTGGCAGGACTTATATATTCTCAATTTTTAGCAACTAAAAAGCTATCTAATCTCAATATTATAACTAATGGAAGTAGTGGAGAGGGGGTTCCAGAGTGTGTAACAGAAGTTTTTAAAACTCTAAGGGATAGTCTTGTTTTACCAAAAGGTACAAAAAAAGAGATACAGCTGATAGCACTTACTTCCTTTACAGGAAAAAGAGTTAGAGTGTCGACTAAAATAGAAGGAATCAAAGAGATAGCAATAACGAAAGATGATAAATTGTATATAGCTAATGATAAACTTAATAGAAATAATGATTATTATCTCGTAGTAGAGGATGAAATTTCTCAAATGATAAATCTTTCCAATCTATTTATAATTCTTCCTGGAGGAAAAGACACATTGGGAAAATTTAGATTGATTTACGATTATTTAATACAATTAGGTGATGATGAATTGTGTAAATATAGGATATTGTTACATCCTTTTTGGAAAGAAAAATTTAAAGAAGAAGTCTTTCCTCACTGGTGTACTTATATGGGGGAGGAAATTTGTTTAGAGAAACTCATAGAACCACATACAATCGATAGTGAAAAGAAAGAATTTATAATCTCATTCTCTCAGTATGAAAATAAAGTTACAGAAATTACAAATATAGAAGAACTAACGGAAAAGATAATATATAGTTTTTTTACGATGCCTCTTCTTAAGACAGACGATATTAGGAAAAATGCTATATTAGCGGTTGATTTTACTTATTGGTTAAATAATGATCTGACTGATAAAAAGATATATAAAGAAATATATTGTCGGGATAGTTATATTAAAAAATTGAATAAATTTTATGAAAATGGAGGCAATTATTTATTTGGAGTGGAAGAAGGGAAAAATGACGAATATAAAGTGATAAAGTTTCCCAATGCTAAATTACAAGAGGCTGATAATATACATTATCAAAAGCGTCCATTTGAATATAAAGAAGGATGTAATCTTTTTGAGGATTTTGCAAATTATTGGAAAGAAGAAGAATATGGACAAACCCTTGTTTGGAAATATAATAGAATAGCAGGAGAAACATTTTCAGATGATGTTATGATTTTTTCAATAGTATTATTGTTCAATCATATACTCCCTGAGCAGATCCTTGAGGATTTAAGGAGTATGCTGGATCAGTTTATTCTTTCTTTCTCTTCTAAGAAAGTGTCAGAATATTTTCATATCAGTAGTAAAGAGCTACGAGAAAGAGAAGCTAAACTTAACAGACGGTCCATACAATATGCAGTTTCTCAGGTATTTGTACGTAATATGTCTCATAATATCATTTCACATGTAATGGTGAATCTACAAGATAAAGAAGCTATCCAAAACATAGGAAAAATGATTAATAAGGGAAATTATATAGGAATTAATCTGACCAAAGAGGAAGCTAATAGTGTGCTCTCAAAAGAATATCAGTTGGCTATATTGAACAAATATAATTCGAATAGGTGCTTGTATCTCAACGAAGCTACTTATTCGGTTTCCAAATTTGTTGAGAATATGAATGTCTATAGCGATCTATTTAGGAAATTGGATGAGAATAGAATTTTTCTAAATTTGATTTCTGCAGTGGATAACTTCAAATATCGTTTCAGCTTCTTGTGCCAAGGAGAAGTACTAACGAAGGAAAATGATATAGCTGTGATGATACCAGGAGGCTCTTTAGGACAACAGGCTTTCTATAATATTATTGAGAATATCATACGAAATACAGCTAAGCATAGTGGTAATAGAGAAAGCAAAGAAGTTACTTTTACAGTGAATTTCTCAGAATATGATGAAAATATAGATATGCTGGGCAATATCACAGCTCTGAAACAATTTTTAAATCTTTACTCTGAAAATCCTGAAATGGTCAATCTAATGTATGGGGGTTCTTGGTTTTTTAAAAAAGATATAGATTACTGGGAAAAAATATTAGAACTACCTCAAAAATATTATCAGGTAGAAATTTATGATGATATAGATAAAGGGATGCTAACAGAGGATGTAGTAGATAATCTAAATGGTAGGATTTTTGGGAGCGTAATAGAAAAGGATGCTCTACGCTCTCATTCTTTAGGTATCTTAGAAATGAAAGCTTCGGCAGCTTTCTTACGTCAGATAGATATAGTACAAATAGATCCCTCAATACCTGAGGGAGGAGAGGCTGATTTTATTCCTTTTATAATGGCTTTTGTCCATCGACAGGGAGATAAAAAAAGCATAGGTTACCGATTTTATTTGAAAAAAGTAGAGAAATATCTAGTTATATGTCCCAAAGAATATACTTTATTAACTGATGAGAATAAGAATAAAAGCTCTAAATGGAAGAATGTAGGGATTGAGCTTATATCAGTAGAAGATTTTTTAGAAAAGATAGAAAGTAAAGTATCTTTTAATCATGAGTTTGTCTTGCTTCTAACTCAAGAGGCTAAGGAGGAGGTAGGAGCTATAGGGGAATATTTCTATTTAAATCATAAAGAAAAAAAGGAAAACCGAAGAAAGGATAGAATTTCTGAATTATCCCTTTTGCCTGAACGATTGATGTACATAGAGGAGGATTTTCTCTCAGAGGTAGGAGAAACACAAATAGAAGAATTTTTCTCTCAAAAAATATGGGAGCAATGGGAGGGAATTAGAAAAGAAGGAAATAAAAATTATTTAGCTATCAATACTAAAACTATATTAAAAACAGGTACTTTTGCAAATTATGATGATTGCAAGCAAGTAGTATTCCATAATCACCTCTATTCCATTGAAGATTGGGAAAAAGTGGTAAAAGAAATAAATAAGGATAAGATTACAGTAGAACCTCTATCTAGTGCAGCACAACGTAAGTTGCCTTATTTTGATATTTATCAAAGCTCATTAGATAACTATGTGATTGAAATACGAAAAAATGATAAATACTTCATCACTCAACAACTTATAGAAGCCTACTTTAATAAGGTCATAGTTATAGATGAACGTATCCAGAAGTTTGCTTCCGCTCCTTTTTTTACAAATGGAAATGAAACTTTATATCAACGAGATATCTTTGATCATATCAATGTCTTAATGCCTAAAGCAGAAGAAGTAGATTTGAATAATGAGAGCTTATCAGATGAATATATACAAAGGATAGAAGAGTTTATCACAGAGAATATTCCTGAATCAGAATTTTTAGTGGTTCATTATGGCTTGTTTGAAAGAATATATGGTAAAGAAAACCATAATGAGATGCTTAATTCGAAGTTATTGGAATGGTCAAAGCTGATACGAACGATAGTGGTAACCGGAAGGGGGCAACATACATTGGAAGGACTCCCTGAGGCGGTTAACTACCTAAATCTTTCATCTTTGTTAGATGCTTTTAGAGATAACAGAAATAAATACAGTATTAATTATATTTTAAATCAAACACGTAGATAAGATGAACAAAATAATTATTTTTACTAATGAAAGCGAGCTATTTTCTTTAGCTCCAGATACACCTCTTTTTTGGGAAGGAAAGGAGAAAATACTAGGTCTTAGAGGAAATGTCTTATCTGATTATACAGAGGAGGATAGTATTTTTATAGTAGATGATACTATTACTCCTACAGATTTCCGGAATTTTTATGGAAAACTATTTCCTAATAATAAGATTTTTATCCTATACCACCAAAAAGGAGGAGCATTTGATAAAAAATCTGTTTTTGAAGACATAGAAGAGAATAAAATAAAGAAAGGGAGCCATGTAGGAAATGCAGAATATCAAGTATTTCTTCATAAGGTTATAGATATTCTTGTAAGAGAAAACGTGCTAAAAGATGAATGGAACCCTATTGAGTATTCCTACACCCAGCTCCAAGTTCAGGAAATTATCTCTGCCATTTTCAAAGACGAAGCAGATGCCAAGTTGAATGAGGCTATTTCTTATTTGTATGCAAAATTTAAGCAGATTTACGAAACAGAAAAATCTGAAAAAGAAAAGAAAGATGCCTTCAAAGCATTAGCAGAAGAGCGAGATGAACTCCTCAATGAACTAATCAATAACCAAAAATAAATAGGATGGCTCGTATTGTTCTTGTTTCTGACTATAATTTCTTAGTGAATAGAAAAGAGGTCATTTGTATAGGGAGTGCTCCTGAAGAGGTGTTGGAGGAGATAGAGGAGCTAACACGCACTGAGACGGTGGATCTGTTCTTGATTAGTTTGGATTATATTCCCATAGGGCAGGAGCATGTTATTCAGCGAACTACTCATATAGGGATAGAAGTCCTTAAACGGTTGCGCCTAAAGCGTTACCAGCAGCATTGTGTAGTCTTTTCTTTCCTGTCAAGGGAGCATTTTATCCTCTCTGACCCTAAGAATTTACTCCTATATGCCCCAGGGGTAACCTACTATCAATTACCTGTTGACTTGCAAGAGTTAGATTTCGATACGCTTAAGGCTTTACAAGCACCGCAAGACCTTAGTGCGTTCTTTAAGGCGGAGGTACAAGTGGCCGATGATCGCCATTTTATAGCCAACTGGTGGGGGGTCTATACCCTTTGGCAGGTGCATAAGGTCATACAAACTTATCAGAGGCAAGCGGCTTCCCCACAACAGGGACAGGTAGAAACCTTAGAAGACTTTTTTAAGGATACGCAGGCTTGGAAGCACATGAATAGCTTACAGGGATTGTTGGCTCAGTATCTTAATCCTTTGGATGAAACAAGTATATTAGCCCAACTCCAACAAAAAGAAGATTTGGCTCAGAGGGAAATTACTACATTGTCCGAAGAAGAAAGAGAACAATTGGAAGGATTAGTAAAAGAACTAGAAACAGAAATAAGGCTTTTACAAAAATCTCCTTATGAGTTAGGTGATAAAGAAGTAGAATTACGCTTAAAACAGAAATATGAAGCATTTGTAAGGAGGCTATTTGAAGCAGGAGGAAGTTTGGATATCCCCTCCGATGAACTTAGGGAGGAATTAAAGGAAGAACTACAAGCTATTTTAGAGAAAATAGAGCAAGATAATGAAGGAAAGTATGTACAGGAGGGATTTTATGAGCTGATAGAAGATATCTCCGCTCATATAGAAAAAGTTTTTGGGAACAAAGAGCAGCTGGATAGTCTTTGGAATAGATATCTGCACATCAAAGATAGGTGCAAGAGAACACCGCCCCAGATTATTTATGTAGATGACCAAGCAGAAGAAGGTTGGTCAAAGGTATTCCAATATATGCTCTATGGTGGTGAAAATCAGGAGTACTTTAAGACCATTGTTCCTGATAAGAAAATAGGAGATGACGAAGAATTTGTAGATGAGGTAATCAAAGCAATAGAAGCTAAGGTAGAAGCACATGAGCAAAAGAACAAAGGGCAGTTAGTATTGCTTATTTTAGATTTACGCCTACGAGGAGAGAAAGGGGATATACTAGTGTCGCAGCTGTCGGGTATTAAGGTACTTGCCCGATTGAAAAAGGCTCTTTTCTCTTACCCCATACTTATCACGACAGCTTCTAACAAAAGAAACCCCTATAGAGAAGCGCTCCAACAGGGAGCTCTTGCCTATTGGCAGAAAAAGGGATTGGACGAACGCAATGATACCGATTCCCTATTGGAAAACTATATGAGTTTTATGCAATTGGTATACCATTTGGTCTTAGAAAATAAAAGTATACCAGTACTATATAAAAAATTGATACCCTACTATAAAAAGTGCAAAGCTAATGGAAATATCTATTGGTGGCAGACAGAATTTTGGAAAAAAGAGGCAAAGAAAATATCTAATCTAAAAGATCTAGCAAGTTTGAAATATAGTGATATAAAGGATAAAAAAATAGTAGAAAGAGAAAAAATATGGGAAGTGATAGAAGAAACGATAGAACTCTATAGAGATTTTATTCGTAATAAAGAGATAGAGAATGGATATAGGAATATGTTGGCTTTGTATAATAGTCTGATTGTTAATTATTTATATAAGGTATTTGAAATAATTTTTTTTATTCCAATAGGAAAAAATGGATGGGAAGTTCCTGATAAGGACAAGCTAAATGAAATGATCCCAGACGAAAAAAAGGCTCTCCCCGATAAAGAAAAAAAATATAATAATATAATACATATAAGGAATAAAGCCGTTCATCAGAAAGATATAAACACTCAAGTTCTTCATACTTTTATTGACAACATCTTTGATTTGTTAAAGAATGAGGCAGGAATGAATTTTGGAATTATTCCAATGGTTCAGGACTTAGTAGATGTCAATAAGGAATATGACGATACTAAGATATATACCTGTAGAATTAAAAGATTTGAAGAAAAGAAAACTAATTGGATTGTGCATTTAAAAGATATAAATACAGAAGAATTAAAAAAGGAAGGATTTACTATAGCAGAAGGAAAAAATATCAAATGTGTTTTTGCGAAGGAATATATAACCAAAGAAGAATTATACAAATTAATAAAAGAAGGTAAGCAAATAGAATTTGCAATTTGTAAAGAACAAATAAATGTAGATAAAATAGAAATATCAATTAAAAACAATAATAGCCATGATCAAGAAAACCCTGATATGTCTTAATGAAGATTTAAGCTTCTTAGAAAACTACTTCAAAAACGTTTTCTTCGAAGGAAATTCTAAGATAGCATGTGATTTTATTTATGATAAAGTGGCTTTTGACAGAAAGAAACAGGCTATAGAGAACAATACCTATGATGCGATTGTTGTCCTCTGTGAGATCACCTGGGAAGGGCATACCTCTGCCCAGTTGTGGGGGATTGAGTTGGTACAGCAGGAGCTCTGCCTGAACCCTCATATCTTTACCCCAGTGCTGTTTGTTTCCCTTTTCTCTCAAGCGCAAATACTACAGAGGGAGCCGCATAAGAAGATTATTGCGGCCTACGCCTTGGGGTATCATTTTATCCAACTCCCTATAGCTACAAAGGATGATATGAATCGCTTTTATAACATGGAGCGAGTAGGTACTCTTGAAAAGGAAGATGCCTATCATTTTGCTTCTCGTAAAGCGATGGTACAGGCCATTCGCCATGATGTAAAGAATACCCCTGAAAGCATTGAGATCAGTAGGCAACGCCTGCTAAAGCTCTTAGAAACCGCCGCTGAAGGCTACCAACAAAGAGCGGAAGAGATTAAGACTAAAATGGGAGCATCCCCGCTGACAGTGGAGGATATCATCGCTATCTGCAACGAGATAGAGCCTTGGTTTGTCGATGAATACATTCGCTCTTCTTCCTCTGAAGAGGGATCTACCCCCCCGAAAAACTACAAAGTCCTTTTCTTAGAGGATGAAAAAAATCTGTTAGATAATTTAAAAATAGAAGCTAAAGGAAAAATAGAGATCATACACAGTACCCAAACTTCCGAGGCCTTAAAGAGAATAAAACAAGATGAAAGTAATGAGATTAAGGTTGTTGTAGTGGATTTTCGTATATGGGACAAGCCAGAGGATTACTATAATCAACGTATGCTAGAACCCCAAGGCTACCGCTTTATAGAAAAGATGGTTGCTATGGGGCATTATTGTGTATTTATAGTACTTTCAGAACTTCCTAAGATGTTCCAGCATCGGATCTCCAGCCTTAGCCCTATACTGATTGTTCCTGAGAATAAGCAATTGGTGCTCTCTACAGCAGAACAGCGTGCCAATTTTATCCAGAAACTCCACTATTGGGCGGCCGATACCGAAGAAAGACTAAAGGTCAATGCCTTTGGAAGTGAAAAACTCTTTGAGTTTTATAAGTGGCTTTTGATGCGGAAAGAAGCGCTTGAAAAGATAGATGATGAGGCTAAGAATCTTATAGATAATTTTAAAGAAATAATAGGTGGAGATGTAGGAAGAATATATGAGGCTAAAAACTTCATAGGTTTCCCCATATTTGAAGAAGCATATAATAACAGCAAAACAGAATGGAATCTGAATGAGAAGCCACTCTCTGATGATGAGTATATTGATAATTGGTGTAAAAGTGTAATTAATAGAAATAATAATAGAGAAAATAAAGGAAACTTAGACGAAGAAATTAAACAGGTGTTAGATATTGAAAAAGATAATGATGTTAAAAATTTTTATAATCTTATTCCTAAAAGACTAAGAGAAAAAATTGGATATAATTTCAGTGATGAACAAAGAGAAAAGATTGTTAAAATTCAAAAAGGGAAAGATAAGAGAACAATAGACTTTGAAGAAGATAAAACTACTTTTATAATTAAGCTTATTATTCGTCGTTTTGCTATTTACTTGTATTATTGGTTTGAAAAGAATAATTTTAAAGATAAGCGTATAACTAAACTCAATCTTTTTTTACAAGAAGGTAAAATACACAAAAATGCTACTGATTATCCTAAAAACCCTGATAATAGGATTACCAGTAAATGCTTATACTTAACTCATAAGCAAGGGAAAAAACAAGGAGATAAAAAAGGAAAGGATATTAAAAGCCTACAAGATATAGCCCTTACTTTTGAAGAGGTGATATTCTTTAAAAATAAAGAGCCTGACTTATATAATAAAATAAAATAATTGCGATCCGAATAACTTATACCAACTCATACCTCTATGGGCTAAGAAAAAACGTAACTTGCATTCCAAAAGAACCACACTATGGAAATGCAAAATATAGATACCCAAATCAAAGAACTGCTCCTTACTAATACTTCCTTGGACTTTCCTTTTGTAAAGCGTACCTTGGAGGGACTACCTAATAAGAGCGAGGCACTTAAAAAGAACCTCCAACAGAAGCTGGAACAGCACCTCTTGGGCTTTGCCGAGGAAGTGAGTAAGCTACAAGGGACTGACCGCTATCAGCAGTGTTGCCAGCAGGCCAAGGCTTATCTGAAGAATTGGATGACCCATATAGAGGAGGTACCCCTCTCCCAAATAAAGAAATTATGCAAGCGTACGCACTTGTCTTTCTTAGATATAGGAGAGGATTTTATCACTCCTACTACCCTATATGCTTATGCTCAAAAATATGTAAAAGGCCAAGATGCCTACCTTAGGAAACTTTCCTTATGTCTCTATACCCATTATAAGCGACTACGCACTTCGGATCTTTCTTTGCCTAAAGCGAATCTCTTGGCCTATGGGCCTACAGGGGTCGGGAAGACCTATAGTGTACAGGTACTGGCCGATGTATTGGGCAGTGAGTTCGGTGTTATTAATTGCAATTCTGTCGTTCAAGAAGGAATCGTAGGGGCTTCCCTGACGGATGTATTTGCAGAGATTTACCAGCGAACCGGCCAAAACCTTACGGCAGTAGAACAATCAGTTATCCTCTTCGATGAGTTTGACAAACTCTTCTATAGTGGTACTTATAACGATAGAATTATCAATGAATTGCTCAACCTTATTGATGACAATGGCAAAGCCACTTTTTCCACTTCTTACTATAATAGTAAGGTCAGTCATACTATTTCTACTAAGAAAATACTATTCCTTTTTACAGGTGTTTTTGATCAACTCAATAAAGCAAAAATAAATGGGTTTGTGCCATCGGAGACAAAGACAGGCAAAAAGGAAGGCACTTTCTATGATAAGGCCACTCGTGAGGATTTCCTCAAGGTTATCAAAAAACGAGAGATACTAGGGCGTATCAGTGATTTTGTAGCCCTTAAGCCTATTACTCCTGCTATATTAAAAGAAATTTTATTAGGTGATTCCTCTCCCTTGCGCAGCTATGAGCATTTTTTCAAGCTACATAATACTACCCTAAAGGTAGAGGAAAAAGCCATACAGAAATTAGCCTCCTATGCTGCCGATAAGCAGTTGGGTGTTAGAGGGCTTAACAGCCTGCTTTGGGAAATTCTCCAACAGGATATGCAGCAGGTGCAAATTCCTACAGAGACTACAGAGAGCAGAAAACTCTGTATCGATTTGCCTTACTTAAAGAAAAGAATAAACCATTAAAATAACTCACCATGGAAGAAGAAAGCCCTTTTATTAATTGGGTCATCGAAGAACTATACAAGGAAGAAGACCTAAAAGAAGAACTCGCTGAGTATGATACTTATTTTGGAACCCTTAGAGGAAAAGACTTTAGGGAGTCGGAGATATACAAAAGATATCTCTCTAAGTTCGATACTCTTCCTTTTGTTTGTCATGATGCTTCAGGGTATGGAGATGTTTTCGATTGGGACTTGCTATACCGATTTATCTTTGCTTCTAACTCTATAGAATACTATTTCAAAATAGAGTTACAGAACAGCCCGCAACTCATAGACTTACATATGATCGTAAAGGGCAGTGAAGAGGGGCAGATGGTAGATAGAACCTTATTCGAATTGTGGCTTTTTCAGATCTTTGATCTCCACTATGTATTCCTTAGCGAGCAAATAAGATTCTTTGTTGGCAGTATAGCGGAAGAAGATGAACAGGAGTTTGTACTTTCTCAGTCGATGAAGGATAGAATAGCACATTTTCAACTACTTAAGGACAAGGTACTTATAGAGCTTGAGCTTTACGAGTTGGTATAGAGGGCATACGAACTCATACAAAACACCTCAAAAATTCGCTTTATATTTGTACTGTTATTAGAAGCTATGTATAACTTTAAAAATATTTTATTATGAAGACTAAGAAATCAACCCCCATTAAGGTAGTTGGTTTTGGAAAGAAGAGTGCTGAAGCAGAAAAAGAAAATACTCTTAAAGGCGCAGACTATGTGTTCTTAGATAAGGAGATATCTTATACAGAGGAGCAAATAGGAACCATCTTAGAAGACGAAACAGAACTGGTGTTCTTTGTTGCTTATGTGAATGAAATTATTACAGAATCTGTAACTATAACCCAGTTATGTAAGGAGCTGGGGATTGCTACTATAGGTCTTCTTATCTCGGAAAGGCAGAAAACTACCCAATCAGAAGAATTGAAATCATTTCGCCAATCCTTAGATGGCATATATATTGTAAAAGAAGAGGATTCCTATCCGAGGGTACTTTCTATCATCGACAATTGTATCAGCTATTTCTCTGATTGTCATATCCTGAAATAGGTTTACACTAAAAA
>NZ_KB291278.1:0-2016 GCF_000318275.2 Capnocytophaga sp. oral taxon 332 str. F0381 | reverse complement strand
ATTATACCAATGTGCCAGGAGGTTATGTGATACGGGTTGCAGATGATAGAGGTTGTGAGTTTTACAGTGGTGTGGTAAGTGTAACAACCCCTGTAAGGGCAACAATTTCAGCAACGGTAACCAGCGCTACTTGCTATGGTGTGAACAATGGAGTGGTTTCGGTAACTATTAATGGAGGTAAAGCACCATTCCGCATCAAGTTGAATAGTACTGATGCGAACTGGACGAGTGTAACGGGCAACAAACATTTGTTTACGAATGTAAGTACAGGTACTCACAATATGGTAGTGAAAGATGCTAACGATTGTGAGGTAACACAGCCTATCCTAATAGCAGCGCCAACACAGCCACTCAAAGCCTTTGCAGTGGTGCAAGAATTGGTAGGTTGTGGCAACGGAGCTAATACTAATAAGGCAAAAGTACGCTTTACCAACGTAAGCGGCGGTTGGGGTGAATATCAATATAAATACGATGGAGGATTTTCTATCTATCCAGAAGGCTGGATAACCCCAGGAACGCATACTATAACGGTAAGAGATAAGGGCGGATGTGAATACGATGTACGTATTTCAGTTCCTGATAAAATAGCACAGCCTACGGGCACTACCTATACTATCGTTACGTATGATTGTGCGGGTAATGGAACAGTGAAGTTTACAGGTAACCCAAGCACTTATAGTTATACCTATATAGTAGGCGGTAAGACGGCTACTGGTACAGTAGCAACCATTACAGGTTTGGCACCAGGTACTTATACCGCTACTATAAGATATACACAGGAGGCGGCATTAGATTCTAACTTGTTGTTTAGAGAAGATTTTGAGAACCAGCCTTCTTGTTTGCCAGCATCTTTGAGTAATCTGACTTGTGCGATTTATGGATATAAGATTATGGGTGCTACAGAATATATCACTACCTTTACCAATATGGGAGCAGGATGTGGTAAGATATTGTATAGGCCAAGTTGTGCACCAGCAACTTGGGTAGAAGTACCTGACCATACATCAGCAGGAGGTAATCCTAATGGACGTTTCCTTTTTGGGAATATACCGCCAGTACCAGATGGTGCAATATTTTATAAGAGGAAGATAGAAGGTCTTAAAGATGGTTCAAAGGTTAAGGTTCAGTACTATATAATGAATTTATATCGTGATGACCAAAATCCTACTATTTCATCAGGCTGTAACTATCCTGTAGCGATTAGTCCTAATATTAGGGTACAATTAGTAACAAATAATAATACACTTGTAACACGTAAAGAAGCAGGCGAAGTACCATTCTCTACTTGTGGAGCAGGTATGGCAAACTGGCATAAACAAGAAATAGAGTTAGAAGTAGGCAATAATACAGAGCTTTGGATAGAGTTCCGTTCAAATGGTTCTACAGCACACTCTTGGGGTAATGACTTTGCTATAGATGATATAAATGTTTATCAAGTACCCAAATCGTGTCCTGCAGATATAGAGAAGACAGTAGTAATTCCATCGGGACAAGAGTTTAAGGGTAGTGTATTGAGTGTAACGAATGTAGCTTGTAACGGTGACGTTACAGGTAAAGCTACATTGAAGGTAGAGAATTTGCGAGGTGGTAGTTATATGGTACAAATATCACCGTCGTATATAGCTAGGACAGGAGCGGGTTATACGACTCCTATCAATAGTAATACCTTTGAGATTACTCAACTTCAGAAGGGTAATTACACAATTACCTTTAGGTATACGCCAGCCCATTCAGGATTAGGTTCAGGCTGTGTGGTAACGACAACTTTACAAGTAACAGAGCCTACAGAAATAGGGCTTACGGCAACGCAAACGGTACCAGCGATGTGTTCTAACAACAACGTAGCGACCGTAAAACTTACAGCTACGGGTGGTACAGGTACGGGTACATATAAGTATGAATATTACGATGCTAACAACGTATTAAAAGCAGGCCCACAGACCAGCAATATATTTACAGGGGTAGCACCAGGAGTACAGAACAAGTTTAAGGTAATAGATGCTAACAATTGTAGTC
>NZ_KB291277.1:0-4263 GCF_000318275.2 Capnocytophaga sp. oral taxon 332 str. F0381 | reverse complement strand
CTCCACAGATATTACAAGTACGTGAAAAATCTTTTCTGACTTGGTATTTTTTATGACCACATTGCGACAGCAATACCCTTTTTCCCATTTTAAAGAAGCTAGATATTCTTCGCAATCTAAGTCAGTTTTAAAGCATTCAGTAAACTCTAAGAGGTTTTACCCTTTAAACAATTCCATAATACATTGATTATCAGAGTGAAAACATACGAAATTATTTTGACATCTCAAACAAATTATTCGTCAATAGTCGTTTAAGTGAGTCCCACGGATGCTGTAAAACGTATTTAATCGTCACCCACCAATTGCGTTTCATACCTTCGAATTTCATATCTATACTATATTCCTCTTTTATTACTCTCTCAGAGGAGCTAAAATCTAATAATTTCAGTCCTTGTGGGCTTATCGTATCTGCTATAGTTGGGATATATGGCATAGATATTTCTTTCTTAAACAAAAAATTATCAGCAGGACAGAATGGAATATCAAACTGAAATACAAAGTTACCGTATGCAAGCAGGAACATATATAGAGGAACATTTTCATCCACCCTCTTATCTTTTCTTTTGAAAAGCATTGTGACAGGAGTTGGGAATGGTAAAATTCCTCCATATTGCCTATACCCAACAAAGAGTTGCTTTTTTATGTTTTTTCTATCCATCATAAAATCCATAGCATTCGTTACTTCTGGTAGTTCACTATCTGGCATGACCGTTAGAGCCATCTTAAGAAGGCATTTATATACATTCACTGGAATATATGTTCTTTTACCCTTAAAATGAATAACCTTATTCTTTTTGTCCAGATGAGCAATTGCAGTTTCATCTTCTTTTTGGAATACGGAAATAAAATCCTTAATGTCTACACGTGTAAAGTCATCTTTCCGGGATTTGTATGATGGAATACCTCTCTTGCCCTTTACTTGTGACAAGCAATGTAAGAGCTTCATGTAGTTTGAGAATTCGCTCTCATACTTTGAAAATCTATTTCCATTGCAATCATCACATTCATAATATGAAAATAGACGATCATTTCCTATCAAATTGGATAAAGCATGCGCTTTTTTTTTGAAAGTAACCTCTCCCTTCTTACGACCGCAAAATCTGCAAACCTGATTGTTTTTATCTCCAAGATATACATCCTCTGCTTGATTGGTACCGTATGAGGCTATTTTCTCATAGTTTCCATAATATTTGTTACACGCATTTTTGAATGCTTGAGAGTATTTAATTTGTTCCATGATCATTTATATTTTTGATTTTAGAAATGAGCTAAGTGCACTAATACAGAATATTTAAATAGCCAAAGAACGCTCACTATTTCAGATACAAAGGTAATACTTTGCGTGTAAAAGTAAACGTTCTTTCGTGTTTTTCTTCTTTGCCGATGAAAGAAAAAGCGATTACAGCCGTTGCGAGCGATTGAGGTGAATGAGTTGTTGCCATTTCTACTCACACCAATCTGGAACGGATAGCCCATTGATGGTAAGAATTGGCTGACGCTTCTCGTTGGTTATGATACGTAGCTCCGCATTTTCCTCAGTGAAGTTACGTTTGTACATTCCCGAATATACATCAGCACTACCACATATAGCTATGCTTTTTGTGTATCTTCACTACGGTATCATCATCAATACCCATCTTGCACAGCAACAGACGGATATTGAGTAAGAGGTAGAAATCGTAGAAGAAACGCTGAATGAAACTTGTTACATCCAAAAAAATATGTACTTTTGCTCATCGAAAATTCCTTTTAGGTTTTGTAAGTACAAAGGAAATAAAATTTGCTGAATCTACCAAATGATTCAGCCTTAATTTTATACCTACTTTTTAAAAGTTTAGTGGACAGTAATAATTTTTTATTCCCTAATTTGCTAATTTCTTAATCGTCTCTTCATTGTCTATAGGAATATTGTTATATTCTAAAGTCCAACCTACAGCACGAGTAGCAAAAATAAGAGTAGAAAGCTCAGAGAAAAGTCGGTCTTGGGCATTGCTCTTTAGGTTAGAAGCTGCTATTTTCTTTTCGAGCACCTCATTTACTTTCTTTTCTATTTTGGGTACATCTTCTGCCTTAAAAGGATTTATTTGGCTTTGCGAGATGTCGTAATACTTCATTTTAGGATAAATCTTCACCTCAGCTTCTGGCAGCGACTTGATAATCACTTTTCGCTGTGCTTCATCTACCTCAAAAGCTATCTTATGCAAATCGTAGCTCACCGTTACATCGGCATTTACGATGGTTAAAATACGTTTGTCAAACGAAAACCAATCCATAAAGTATTTTTGAGTATCTACGTACGAAAGGACTTCAGTGAAGTGTCCTTCCGTTACTACCAACTTGCTTACATTGGCTATTTGCGTTTGTATAAGTGCCGAATCAGCCTCCAAACGCGCTTCTTCTTCTTTTTTCTCTTTGAAAAAATAAACTACCAACAGCACCACCGCTGCCGTAGCCATTCCTAATAAAAATTTCTTCATTGTTTTTATGTTATTAAATCAGCCGTATTTTAATCTGTTATTACCTTATTAATTTGCGATAAAGCGAACAACGGACATACCCAAACGGTA
Organism: Capnocytophaga sp. oral taxon 332 str. F0381; assembly: GCF_000318275.2. Taxonomy (NCBI): domain Bacteria; kingdom Pseudomonadati; phylum Bacteroidota; class Flavobacteriia; order Flavobacteriales; family Flavobacteriaceae; genus Capnocytophaga; species Capnocytophaga sp. oral taxon 332. The sequence goes on along the minus strand of NZ_KB291277.1, from coordinate 1,696 downwards.
CGTATTGCTTCTTCTTCAGTATCTGTATAGGTAAACACGTCAAAATTCTCTAATGAGGCTCTTATAGCATTTTTTAGCTTCTTTTCACGCATAAACTGCCATAAACTCTTCATACCCCCTTGGGTACCTGCTTTTACTTCTATAGGCAATACTTCCGATTGATAGGTAGCCAAATAATCTACTTCGGCTTGTGCGTTTTTTGCTTTGCGTACCCAATAAAATAGCTCGTGTCGCATATTAGGGGTGCGGTAGCGCAGCAATTCAAGCCCCGCTATCATCTCAGTAAGCGCCCCTTTATTTACCAAGTCGGTAGCAGAGTGAGTGAGTATTTGGGCTGTGAGCTCCGATGTATCACCCGTCATATTAAGCCATCTAAGTAGCAATCCATTGTCAAGCAATAACATTTTCCTATAAGTAGGGTCTGCTTCACTACCCAGCGGAAGTCCGTTAGCATTAGTATGCATTACAGGGGTAATTATCCCTGCCAAAGTAAGCATTTCCAACGCTTTTTTCACCTCATTGGTACTATACCCTCCGCCTACTTGCGAATAGACAAACTTATTGCCTATTTGTAGAGCTACACTTTGCAAAGTAAGCCTAAGCAAGGTAGGGTCTACTCTCTTTCGGTATTTAGGAAAATCGTCTTGATAGGTGAGTACAATATCATCTTGCACTTCTTGGCAAGCCAAATAATCGCGAGTTTCTACCCATTTAGCCACTACCTCAGGCATACCGCCTACCAACATATATGAGCGAAATACCCCCACCAATTTCTCATACAAAGGAAGTGCCAAAGGCGTTTTGGCAGTAGCATTATTGCGCGCCTCTAATAGCAATTGTTCGCCACAAGCGGTGAGAAATTCATCAAAAGTCATTGGGTATACAAACATAGAATGAATACGTCCTACTCCAAAAGTAGGCAGCGTTTCAAGCGCAAATTCTAAGAGAGAGCCTGCCGCTATTACGTGCAAATCGGGCATATCTTCTTTAAAAAAACGCAACGACATAATGGCTTCGGCAGAGGCTTGTATTTCATCTATAAAAAGCAGTGTTTGCCCCGCTACTATAGGCTTACCTACCATAGCCGAAAGTTGAGGTACTATACGTTTTACATCAAGGTCACCCTGAAAAAATTGTATAAAGGAAGGTTGTTTTTCTAAGTTTATTTCTACGAAATTCTCAAACTGCTTGCCTAATTGTCTTACCGCTGTTGATTTGCCCACTTGTCGTGCTCCTCTTAGCAACAACGGCTTGCGAGCAGGGCGCAAAGCCCATTCTTTTAGATAGTTGTCTATTAACCTTGGGTAATACATCTTGTAAATAGTTATATATCAGGCTGCAAAGATACAAAAATAAAATTATCCAAAGAAATAAATCGCCATTTTTTGCAAAAATCCAAAGAAATAATCTGCTTATTTTCGCAAAAATCCAAAGAAATAATCTGCTTATTTACACCCTGCTGGCGCGAGCTTGTAGCTCGTGCCTACTATAATAAGAGCGTTTCGCTCATTCCTTATCAATTACTGTAAGTTCCAGTAGTAAGTGCAATTTTTAAATATCAAATGTGTTTAAACTTTTTTGAGGAAATTGAACGAAAGACATATCTAATTTTCTTTTCTTCTTGCTTGATAGATTCAACCATACTCGCTGAAAGCTAACATCTTTACTTTCCCACACTTAAAAAGGGAATAATCCA
>NZ_KB291276.1:0-3710 GCF_000318275.2 Capnocytophaga sp. oral taxon 332 str. F0381 | reverse complement strand
TAGGCACGAGCTACAAGCTCGCGCCAGCAGGGGACTTTACCAAATAATATGCTACTTTTTTTGTGCCTTTTTTTCACTAAATCAAGCTCTTTCTGAGCTTGCGAAACTTAAATATATAACAATGAAAACAAATCAAGAAATTTTAGATGATTTTGGAGAGATGGTAGTAGAAAACTGTGTCGACAGTGTGCTTGAACATTTTGAAAGTTTAAAGAGTAAGGAAAATCTCCCAGTAGTTTATGAGACTAAGAAGTTTTTTTTAGATTCGTTAACTGAAAAACAATACTCCTTATTCAGAAAAATGCTAATAAGTAGTATTGAAATGTCTATTTTTGAACTATTCAATATTTTTGAGGAAAATGAAGAGTTTAAAATTATTTATGAAGAAGACGGCAAACAAGTTGATTTAGTAAAAATTAGTGAAATGCTAAAAGCTGAACTTATGATTGAAAATGGTTGGATAGATAGGTTTAGTAAGTATTCTGATGAAAAAGAAGAATAAATTTTCTTACCTTTGCAACAAAATTAACAAGATAGAACAATGAACAATCTACTCACCCATTATCCTGTGAATTGGATAGACGGAATGAAGCTAAGCAGCAGGATACACTCTTATTATACTAGACACGAGCTACAAGCTCGCGCCAGCAGGGGGTGTGAGCCACACGGGTGATTATGGGACTTGTAGGACGGGGAGAGAATTGTGAATTTTGAATTTGGCACAAGCTGCAAGCTTGCGCCAGCGGGGGGACACTTGTGTTCCGAATCATTGACCATTTTGGGTTGGATGTAGCTGATATAGAAAGCTATGGTAGTGCGAGTAAAATTATTAAAAAAAATTGGAAAGTAGCAGCATTAGCAAGTGATATGGCACGAGGCTTTTGTGCTTGGTTTATTTTACAACATTTACGAGGTTATAAACCTTTCATTACAATAATGGAAAAAGAACAAATCTTAAAATTTAAGATATGAGAGTATTGATATTAATGATTTTAGCGTTTGGATTTTTATCTTGTGATAGTTATGACCCAAGTAAGCCAACGACTTTTTGTAAAATTAAAGGAAAGGAAATTTCATATATTATTAACAATCCTCCTGATGATACATTAGCTTTAAAAATAGAAGTTGAAAAATTTATTTATAGTAAATTTTCAGCTGACTCTATAAGAAAAAAAGATAGAACCTTTCATTTTTATAAAGCAGATAAATATTTAACTTGTGATTTTGAAGAAGGAAAACCTTACAAAATTGTACCTTGGCATATGACCTTGGATACCATTCAAGATTTGAGAAACCATATACAAAATAAAATTATTAGGTTTGCTGTGTATTGTAGAGAAGATGGTACAGGTTTTTATCGTTACGATTTCGATTATACTATGAAAGGTGAAGAACTTTATACAGAACATATATTCAGAGATTTTAACAATATAGATTCTTTATTTGAAGCAAAACAAAAAGAGTATGGTATTAAATAGTTCAGGTTTCTGTGCTTGGTTTATTTTACAGCATTTAAGAAGGTATAAGTCATTTATAACAAAAAACGTGTTTAAACTTTTTTGAGGAACTTGGAGATAAACCCTAATAGGAGCATTCCAATTCAAGTTACATCAAGATACTCATATCTCATTATCAAACCTTTATATCCGTCAAGCCAACCATTTGCTTGTTCAATTTTAAACCTATTTTTGTGCAATTCTTCATCAAAATAAACATCTGGTTGCGCTCCTTTATTAAAGCTAAATCTTTTTCCTACACTTAAAAAGGGAATAATCCATTTATTTATTGTATCTTTGCCCAAAGTTCCTGAATTTTGTGTGCTCCTTTTAGGTGGAGGTTTCGCTATCAACACCCACGCTATAGAACCTCATATAGGACTTTCGGTTTTCAATTTTGTTGATGCTAAAATAGGTTATGCTGTTGCTTTTAGAGAAAATCCCGTTTTGGAAGGATTTACACTTAGGCTCGCAATTAATTCTTTTGATAAATGAAACATATAGTCTTGTTTTCCTTATTTTTATCTCTAAATTTTCTCGGATGTCAGTCTCCCACAACTGATAAGAAAACTAATGATGTAACACCAATACCTTCTGAAAATTGGAAAGCTAATTATGATTGGGTAGAGCCCCTCTGCGAAAATAGCGTTGTAAAAGTAAGAAAGAACCATAAATTTGGCTTGGTAGACCACAATGGCAAAGTGCTTATTCCCGTTGAATATGAAGATATAGAAAGTGGTGATTTGTATTGGCGTTGGGCTAAAAAAGACGGTAAATACGGCTATTTAGACAAAAACGGAGCTGTGGTTATCCCTTTTATCTACGATGGCGCCAAAACATTCTCAGGCTTAATGGCAGCCGTGAAAAAAGGGGATAAATGGGGATTTATCAACAGAGATGCAGAAGAAGAACTTCCCTTTATCTATGATGAAGCCGAAGCTTTTTATCAAGGAAAATGGCTTTCTCCAACTTTGTGTTTGGTAAAGAAAGGCGGCAAATGGGGCTATATCGACACCGAAGGGACAGTAATAATTCCCTTTGCGTATGATGAATTAGATGATTTTTTTATGGACGACTATTGTGCTGCAAAGAAAAATGGCAAATGGGGCTATATCGATAAAAATAACAAAGTTATCATCCCTTTTATCTATGATGAAGTGGAAGATTACGACCTGAAATACATCCGTGTAGTAAAAGACGGTAAAGAGGGCGTTATCGACTTCAACAGAAAAACGGTTATCCCTATTGATTTTTACGTTATCAACCTATTAGGCAATGATGCAATGCGTATTTTTCCTACCAAAGAAACCACTATCGAGACCTGCTTTCTGTTAGATTCTTTAGGCAATTGCATAGGAGGCTGTGAATATATCCCCGAATACTACAAAACACACAAATTATTTTACCCCTAATCTAATGTATATCGCCTATCATCCATTATACAATCATCCAGTGCCCGAAAATCATCGTTTCCCGATGGGAAAGTATGCCCTCTTGCCTCAACAACTCCTCTATGAAGGCATTGCAAGCGCCTCCAACTTTCACACCCCCGAAAAAGCTACACAAGCTACAGCGGCTTTGGTGCATACGCAACCTTACTTACACAATTTCTTACACTTAACACTTTCACATAAAGAAGCGCTACCCATTGGCTTTGTACAATTTTAGATATATTGCGCAACATTTTGCCACAGCTCATAGAAGCCCATCAACCCGATTTTGTGTTTTATCAAGCAGGGGTAGATGTGCTAGCAACCGATAAGTTAGGTGAGTTATCGCTTACCGTAGAAGGTTGCGGTGAACACGATCGCCTTGTTTTTGAAACGTGTCATCGGTATCACCTGCCCGTACAATGCTCAATGGGAGGAGGGTATTCCCCACAACTCACCTCTATTTTACGAGCACACACCCAAACCTTTGCCATAGTGAGTGGTATTTATAATTAGGTGTCAGGTTTCAGGGAATAGGTTTCAGGTGAGTCGCTACACTTTCGCAAAGTCCTTAATTGCCTGTGCGGCTCGCACCTTTGCCAAAGTCTATAGACCTGACAATCAATTACTTTTAGAATATGTTATGTAGGAAAGCCAGCGATAGCTGGGTATGTGCTGCAAACGCCCACATAAATAAAACTTTTCCAAAGTGTGGGGTTGTATTGATAATTGTGATTGTAATAGTATGAGCCTCTTTTTTCTACACTTAAAAAGGGAATAATCC
>NZ_KB291275.1:1080-1452 GCF_000318275.2 Capnocytophaga sp. oral taxon 332 str. F0381 | reverse complement strand
TAAAAGCGTTTCTAAAAGATTTTTAGTTTCGCTTTTTGGAAATGGCAATGGGAAGAGATGCAAAAAGATGATATCGATTTAGTAAGTATAATTAATGATTAAGCGGAATACAGTTTTAGAATCAATCGCTCACAAAGCAAAGAGACTATCTTTAACAGATTAATGAAAAGAATTGTAGAGGGTTCTCCCATTTCTCAAAGTCAATTAGTATGTAGCTAAATAGACACCTCAAAAATATATTGTAGGACAAGCAGAAGGGAGAGCTATACAAGTGGTTGTTGAGAAAAGAGATAAAGTAGAAGAATTAAGAACCTTAAAAAATTAATAAGATGAGGAAAATTATAAATTTAGTAACAATTGTTTTGTTATTTA
>NZ_KB291275.1:569-1060 GCF_000318275.2 Capnocytophaga sp. oral taxon 332 str. F0381 | reverse complement strand
GGGAGAGCTATACAAGTGGTTGTTGAGAAAAGAGGTAAAGTAGAAGAATTAAGAACCTTAAAAAATCAATAAGATGAGTAAGATTATAAATTTAGTAACAATTGTTTTGTTATTTATTAGTTGCAACAACACTTCTAAGAAATTAGAGATGCTAAAAGAAGGCACATTTATTTATGAGAGAGAAAGAGTTTTTGAGAAAAAAAATATTACAGTTGAACAATCACAAATAGAAACGATAAGAGAAACTAAATATATTGTTGAAGAAAAAGTTATTTACGATAGTTTAGGTATCTTAGAAATATATGCTGGTGCTGCAGAAGGTTTTATCGTTTATTCAAGAGATAATGATTTTGGAAAATCTGTTATCAAAGAAGAAGGATATAGTAATAAAGTTCTAATAGATAAGAAGCAGGATTGCCTTATAGATGGAAAAGATACGATTAGGAACTTTGAAGTGTTTTTAAAAGATCAACTCATAATGGTCTATCCTA
>NZ_KB291275.1:247-549 GCF_000318275.2 Capnocytophaga sp. oral taxon 332 str. F0381 | reverse complement strand
TCTTGAGAAAAAAAATATTACAGTTGAACAATCAATAATAGAAATGATAAGAGAAACTAAATATGTTGTTGAAGAAAAAGTTATTTACGATAGTTTAGGTATTTTGCAAATATATGATGGTGCTGCAGAGGGTTTTATTATTCACACAAGAAATAAAAGTGATGGAAATATTATATTCAAAAATAGGGGGTATAGTAATAAAATATTAATAAATAGAAAACTGGATTGTCTTATAGATGGGAAAGATACAATTAGAAATTTTGAAGTATTTTTAAAAGATCAACTCATAATGGTCTATCCTA
>NZ_KB291275.1:0-227 GCF_000318275.2 Capnocytophaga sp. oral taxon 332 str. F0381 | reverse complement strand
ATTATGGAATTATTTAAGGGACAAAGCCTCTTAGCGTTTACTGAACGCTTTAAAACAAACTTAGATTGCGAAGAATTTTCCTACATCACATAAGATAATACATCAAGTAACGTTTCCCAAAGTCAATTAGTATGTAACTAAATAGACGCCTCAAAAAGTAGTTATTCCAATAGCAAAATATTAAGAAGAATTTCAAAATAAAACAAGATAGAACAATGAACAATCTA
>NZ_KB291274.1:48005-48842 GCF_000318275.2 Capnocytophaga sp. oral taxon 332 str. F0381 | reverse complement strand
TTCCCCCAATTCAAAATTCCCCCAATTCAAAATTATTAACATTTCACGCTGCAAAATTACACCCCACAGCAAAAATATAAAAGTCCAATCCTTTACAATAATTGTGTAAAAGTTTTGTCCAAATTTGTACAAATAATTTTTTTGTTATATTTTTGCTGCCCAATTTTTTCATATCTCCCCTTTTAGATATACAAACTCTATAGGATAAACGAAGATTTAACCACTAACACCTAAATCAAAATGGATTACCAACAGCATATTACAAAACTACAAACAGAAGTTAATCGTGCCTTTGGGCGCACCGTAACCTCTGTATATGATTTTGAACAACTCGCCGAGAAAATACAACTTTCCGTACAAACCCTACGCCGCTTCTATGGCAAAATAGATAAAGATAAACAACTCAGTACCACCAGCCTCAACCTCATTTGCAACTACATAGGTTATGCCGATTGGCAAAGCTTCTGCAACCCTATTGCCTATAGCCAACCCAATACCCACCACCTTATCAACGCCTTTTATGATACGGTAGCCTTCTCAGGAGCCACTTTTTTCGATCAAAAATTGCGCGATACCCACGAAGCCTATGCCGAACTCATCCTCAAAGATATTCCCTACGCCTACAGCTTTTTAGAACGCTATAAGGCACATCCCGTTATTACCCAATCACTATACCCTTGGTTCCCCTATTACGACCAAATGGCACACCCATCCTACGTGCAACTCATAGAACATTACCTCACCACCAATCCCTTAGAACACCTCCGCGTATGCCAAAACTCTTTCCTTGCATACGGAGCGTTTTTCGCCAGCAACGGGGGGGGGGGGGGGAAAGGG
>NZ_KB291274.1:29991-47985 GCF_000318275.2 Capnocytophaga sp. oral taxon 332 str. F0381 | reverse complement strand
GGGGGGGGGGGGGGAGAAACGGTCAAAAAAGTAGAAAAGTACATTAAAAACGCTGATAAATACATAGAAAGCATATATAAAGAGTACCCCGACAGCTTCTTTCATTACCCTGAAACCCGTTACACTATCGCCAAGGTAATACAAGCCCACCTACACGGCAATGAAAACCAAGTAGTGAGCATTGCCGAGGCTGCTCTCAATCGCAACCTGAGCGCCAAACCTCTACACGTTTTTGGCGAATACTTCCATACCCCCGATATACTCATTTCCAAACTCTGCAACGCCCTCATTTGGATGGGTAGAATAGATTTTGCTATAGAAATTTACAACAGCTTTAGTGAAGAACTATTCCTGTCAGAAGACCCAGTAGAACATCAATCCAAAAATTTCGTCTATGAACGCGATACCAATTTCGCAGCACAAACTGTTGAAATGCTCCATCTTTTTGACGATAGCATTCCTCTTTTAGAGTCGAAACGACAACCCCATTGGAAAACACAATATTATGAAGAAATACAACAATACCTCATTGCCCTAAAACGCACCAAGAAAACCAAACTTTCCCAACGCCACGCCATAAAGGAACAATTACAACAATTAGCCAAAAAACTCAATTACGGCATAGTAGATAACATCATCAAAATCTTCTCCTGATTATCTACTAAATACAAATAGAAAAGGCTGCCCAAAAGTTCCGAAGAACCCCCAAGCAACCCTTTCTTCCCCCGTGGAGTCGGAGAGAATCGAACTCTCGTCCAAATAAGCCATCAAAAAGCTTTCTACATACTTAGTTTTTGTTTCATTTTCTTCGTAAAGCTGACCAAAAACCGCCCACTTTACGCCTAGCCTCCTCTATTCACGAACCCTTAGCAGAAGCTTACCGCAGGCTCAATGTTGACTTTTATGGTGCCTCTGTACAAAACGCCGTCAACAAGGGCTTTTTAGAGACATCTCGCCTCCCTACCTGTAGGGATATAGCTTAAAATCCTACTATTACTTCAGATTAAGCAGCAAGAGCGTAGTTATTCTCGCCATTTAAACTTTTGAAATAGATTTTATCGAGCATTCATTTCACAGCTCGGTATGCTTACTCTTCAATGTCACTTACTGTCAAAACCGGTCGACCCCAAGTGTCATTTTTATGCTGCAAAAGTACAAAAACTTTTTTAATCAGCACTATTTTTTATCAACTTTTTTTTCTTCACCTTCTATCAGCCGTATATAAGCAGCCCTGCTTACAGGCTCATAACTATCAGCTTCACCCAGCATACGTTGCTCATTATTAGCCACTTTCCTATAACTGTAGTGTGCCAAATTCCCCGTATGCGTACACACAGCGTGCACTTTAGTAACATACTCAGCTGTAGCCATTAAGTTTGGCATCGGTCCAAATGGTCTCCCTTTATAGTCCATATCCAAACCCGCAACTATCACACGTACCCCTCTGTTAGCAAGAGCATTACACACATTCACTATCTCATCGTCAAAAAACTGCGCCTCATCTATTCCCACCACATCACAACCATCAGCAAGCAACAGTATACTCGCTGCCGCCTCCACAGGAGTAGAGGGTATCTCATTGGCATTGTGCGATACAATGTTAGTGTCGTCATAACGAGTGTCAAACGAAGGCTTGAATATCTCTACCCGTTGCTTAGCAAATTGTGCCCGCCGCAACCGCCTTATCAATTCCTCTGTCTTCCCCGAAAACATCGAACCACATATCACCTCTATCCACCCCGATTTTTCGGCATTATTGATTGTATTTTCTAAAAACATCAGCTCTAAAAAGTATATAATACACCTACCCCCAATAACTGCTTAAACTGCGTCCTTGCCCCATAAGAATGTGTTACGCCTGCATTGTCTTTATAGCTCTCAAACTTCACATCGTCATCATATTTTATATGCAACCCAATACGCGCTTGTACATAGTTGTTCACCTTCAGGTTCAAGCCCGTTTCCCAGTCTATATCTATATTCCCAAAGTTCTTCAAATAATCACCGTACAGCGTGAAATTCGTGTTCAAATCCATATTCTCCATCAGCTTTTTATCCCATCTGCCCGATATTGAAAAACCTAGTTCCGAATTGGTTCGCTTCCCTTTTTCTACCCCAAAAGCCCCCTGTTCCGATAGTGCTTTATTTAGCACCACAGTCGTTTTTAGCGTCATAGGCGATAGAAATAAATTGAGCTTTACCCGTTGCGGCGCATATTCCGCCCCCAAACCAAAAGTAATATAGGCAGGCGCAAATAATTTTGAAATAGGATGATCCGTATCAGGGTATTTATATCCGTTACTCATCTGTGTAAGCAGCTGGTAACGAGCTGTATAGTACCAATACGACTGAGTGTTTCCCCTGTAGCCAAACGATGATACAATCAAAAACTTATCGTCCGTTTTTCGCAATTCTCGTCCCGTTTGTGCATTAATACCATAATCAATCTCCAATATATTATCCCAAAAAAAAGTACGTTCGTTGTATCGTCTCCTAAAACGCCCCGTCATAAGCCCCGATACCGAGTTTTCACCCCCAGCACTCCAGTTAGAGAACGCCACCTCACTCATATTCAGCGTAACTTGGTTAAACTTAAACCATTTTTCCTCCGCACGCTTCATTCGGTTAAATGTCAGTCGTATTGTAGTAGTATCTTTAGGCATCTTTATAGGCTCCACCTTTGCAGATACTACCTGAGCCTTAGCCTTGCGTACTTGTGCCAAAGCCGTAACACTACATAGTAACAATGCTACCAATATCCATTTTCTCATCACTCACTACCATCTAATAATCGCACTTGCCCACGTAAAACCACTACCAAAAGCAGCCAATACCACCACATCACCTTCTTTTATTTTGCCTTCACCCACTGCCTCAGCCAAAGCTATAGGCACCGATGCAGCAGTAGTATTACCATATTTCATAATGTTGTTATATACCTGCGCATCACTTAGTTTAAATTGGTGTTGTACAAATTGTGAGATACGCAAATTCGCTTGGTGAGGCACCAGCATATCAATATCGCCTACTGTCAGCCCATTAGCTTCCAATCCTTCATTGATAACCTCTGCAAGGCGCACTACAGCATTCTTAAATACAAACTGACCATTCATATTAGGGTAGTACGACACATCATCAGGGTCGTTTTCAGCCAATATTTCAGGCACCCATTTAGTGCCCACACCTGGGGCTATCATTGCCAAGGCATCAGCATAAGCACCTTCGCTGTGCAGGTGAGTAGATAAAATCCCGTTTTCACCTTCAGAGCGCGATACCACGGCTGCACCAGCCCCATCGCCAAATAATACCGCCATATTACGCCCTCGCGTACTCATATCAAGCGCAGGCGATTGCGTTTCCGAAGCTATCACAAGTATATTGCGGTACATTCCCGTTTTTATATATTGGTCAGCTACCGATAGTGCATATAAAAATCCCGAACATTGGTTCCTAATATCCAATGCACCCACCGTTTTTAGTCCCAATTCCTTTTGTACCAATACCCCACAACCAGGGAAATAATAATCCGGACTTAAAGTAGCAAAAACAACAAAATCCACTTCCTCTTTGCTTACGCCCGCAGCCTCCAACGCTTTCAAAGCCGCTTTAGCACCCATCGTAGTTGTGGTATCCGTACCTTTCACCACGTGTCGCCTTTCTTTGATGCCCGTGCGCTCTTGTATCCAAGCGTCACTCGTGTCCATCAATTTCGATAAATCATCATTAGTTACTACATTTTCAGGCACATAGTAACCCAACCCCTTTATTTTTGAACGATACATAACTCTTTAGTTTTTAGTGATTAGCCCGTGCGGCTCGCACCTTAAATATACACTTCCAATAATTCTACACCGTTACTTTTCACCACCAATTGCTCTAAGCACGCAGGGAAAAGCACAGTTTCACCCTGAGCAATCGACACTTCAGTAGAGCCGTCACTCAGTACAGCACTACCTTTCACACACATATAAATATGGAAAGAATCATCAGCTGCCAAGTTCTTCTTGAAATCACCGTTCAATTTCAAGTAATTAGTAATAAAATACGGACATTTAGCCACGTTATTCACTTGGTTTTCAGTACGATTGTATTGTAGTTTGAAGTCGTTTTTGCGCTCGTAGTCAATAGCGTCAAGGGCAAGTTCGGTGTGCAGCTCTCGTAAGTTACCATTTTTATCACGTCTGTCAAAGTCATACACGCGGTAAGTAATATCGCTTGTTTGTTGTATTTCAGCAATCAAGATACCCTTTCCAATAGCGTGTATTTTTCCAGTGTTGATAAAGAAAGCATCACCATCATTTACTTTTTCGTAGTTCAGCAGTTCAGTAAGTTTGCCACTGCTCAAGTACTCCTGATAAGTTTCCTTGCTCACACTGCGGTTGAAGCCAACAATCAAGCTAGCATCAGGTTCAGCGTGCATTACATACCACATTTCAGTTTTCCCAAACGAGTTATGGCGTTCTTTAGCAAGAGCATCGTTAGGGTGCACCTGTATTGATAAATCCTCGCGAGCATCAATAAATTTAATTAAGATAGGAAAATCCTTCCCAAATCTATCGTGTACGTGTTTGCCTAAAAGTTCATTAGGGTATTCAGCAATCAAGTCGTTTAGGCTTTTGTCTTTCAGAGCCCCATCAGCTACTACCGAAATATCACCAGGCACCCCCGATACCTCCCAGCTTTCGCCTGTAGTATCACTCACTATAGGCTTGTTAAATAACGTTTTCAGTTGTTGCCCGCCCCAAATACGTTCTTTGAGAATAGGCTTAAATTTTATTGGATACATTTTAGTAATGTTATTAATGAGTTGCAAAGTTACAAAATAATTTTCAATTCCTAAAACTTTTATAAATTTGTTTAGGTCAAAATATAGAAAAAATAATTTGATTAATGACAGATTAGAGAAAAGTGAGAGTGTTGTAAATAAGTTTTTCGTAGGAAATTGATATTTATAACATTATACATTAATAATAATTTTGTATCTTTGCAGTTCAAAAGAATAGAAGTATGAATGCAATAACAATACAAGCAACAGTTAATGAGGTGGATTTTCCTATGATCCAAAATTTCTTTAAGAAGCTAAAAATAGAAACTACTATTTTAGATAAAAAAGAAGATAATACTACTATGACACAAGAGAACTTTTTTACAATGATAGATGATGCTAGAGCTAGTAAAAAAATAAAAGCTTCTAAAAAAGAGCTTTTAGATATGCTTTATGAATGATGATAGAAACAGATAAAGAATCAGAAGAATATACTTTTGAATATACAAAAAAATATGCTTCAGATATTGTATTACACAAAAAGTCCGGACAAAAAAAATTATTAGATAAAATAGCCTCTTTTTTAGAAGAGCTTTCTCAACACCCTATTACAGGAACAGGACAAGTAGAGCCTCTAAAAGGGTATAGTGAACGAAATGTATATTCTAGAAGAATAGATAAGAAACATCGTCTAATATATGAAGTTTTTGAAGATAAAAAACGTGTAGCGTTGCTATCAGCATATGGGCATTATGATGAATAAAAAAGAAGCTGTCCAAAAAGCCTTTAATAGTACAATTGTGCCACACAAACACTACTTTTTTGGACAGCTACTTCATCAATTAGGAAAACATCTCTTTTACTTTTTCAAAAAACGACTTCTCACACTTGTCAGGCTTAGGATTGAAGTTCTCATTATTTTGCATTTCTTTGAAAAAATTCTTTTGTTTATCGGTAAGGTTTTTCGGTGTCCATACATTCACGTGTACAATCAAGTCGCCAGTAGTATGGTTTTGCAAACTCGGCACCCCTTTGTTGCGCAAACGCAGTATTTTACCCGATTGTATTCCTTCTTCCAATTTTATACGCACCTTGCCCGTAACAGTTTCTATCTCTTTGCTAGCCCCCAATACCGCATCAGGGAAGCTGATGTATAAATCGTAATGCAAGTTATCACCTTCGCGTTTTAGAGTAGGGTGTTCTTCTTCTTCTATCACCACCAATAAATCACCAGGAACACTGTTTTTCACAGGAGCCTCATTTCCTTTGTTAGCCACTTTTAGTTGGATACCATTCATTACCCCAGCAGGAATATTGATAGGAATAGTTTCCTCTACCGTTTTCATCCCTTGGCTATCAGTATCTTTGCCTCGTTTATCAATAATTTCCCCAGCACCGCCACATTTGGGACAAGTCGTTGCTGTTTGTATCACACCAAAGGCAGTATTCATTTTCTGAACCGTCTGTCCGCGCCCTTGGCAAGTAGGGCAAGTATGATAGGTTGTATCTTCGCCTTTCACTTTACGGCGTACTTTTATCTTTTTCTCTACCCCCTTTACAATCTCTTCCAAGGTAACTTTCACACGTATGCGAAGGTTATCACCTTTCACATAAGACTGTGTTTGACCGCCTCCAAAGCCCCCAAAGCCTCCGAAGCCACTAAATCCCGAAAAATGACCACCAAAAAGGTCACCAAAACGCTCAAAAATATCTTCCATTGTAGCACCGCCCCCACCCATTCCACCTTCAAAGGCAGCGTGTCCATAGCGGTCATAAGTAGCGCGTTTATTTTCATCGCTTAGCACCTCGTAAGCCTCTGCAGCCAGCTTAAAATTCTCTTCTGCCTCTTTGTCGCCAGGGTTCTTATCTGGGTGATATTTAAGTGCTTGCTTTCTATATGCTTTTTTTATTTCAGCAGTCGTAGCTGTTTTGGAAATCTCTAATATTTCGTAATAATCTCTTTTCATCTTTTCGTATTGTTATTGGGCTACTACCACTCTGGGGAAACGAATAATTTTATCTCCCAATTTATAGCCCTGTTGCACTACGTCAATAATTTTTCCACTCATTTCAGGGGTAGGAGCAGGAATTTGCGTAATAGCATCGTGTAGCTCACTGTCAAACGCATCGTTTGCAGCCACTTCTATTCTTTCCAAACCTTTGTTTTTCAAGATGCCTATCAGTTTGTTGTAGATAAGTTCCACCCCTTTGCGCGTCTGCTCATCAGCCGAAGTCGCCAAATCTGCCAAAGCTCTATCAAAATCATCTACTACAGGTAACAAAGCCGACAAAATGTCTTGCCCTGCTGTTTTAAAAAGCTCTATACGCTCACGGCTCGTACGCTTTTTATAGTTTTCAAATTCAGCAAACAAACGCAAGTATCTGTCGCGTTCTTTTGCCAAAAGATCTTCACAATCTTCCGCTTCATTACCAGTCGTATTACCTGTATTAGTAGCGTTTTCAGCAGTCTCAGCACTTGTGCCTTCAGCCTGCAAGTCCTTATCTTTGTTATCTTCTGTATTCATTATATTATATTTTATTTTGAGTTTTTTTTATGTTGATGCTGTCCAAAAGTCTTTAATAGTACAATTGCGCCGCACAAAGGCTAGTACAAGCGATTGGCAAATCGCCCTCACAAAACAAAACTTTCCAAACAATCTCCGCTTATTTATTACAAAATCTTTGCCATACTACAATATATGACAAAATGGCACGCACTGTCAGTTTCGTGTAGCTCGTATTACGGAGCCATTCGTTCCAATATCCAGTCATACTCATCAGTCAGCCGATAGCGCAAGCGGTCGTGCAAACGGTTAGGGCGTCCTTGCCAAAACTCCATTGATACAGGGCGTACCAAGAAGCCCCCCCAATAGTCAGGACGAGGAATTTCCTTTCCCTCATACAGTCCCTCAAGGCGTTTTAGTTCCTCTTCCAGATGTGCGCGTGTTACCACCTCACTCTGGCGCGATACCACAGCCCCTAACTGACTGCCCACTGGGCGCGAATGAAAGTAATTATCCGATGTTAGTGCCTCTACACGTTCAGCAATCCCTTTAATGATAATCTGCCGTTCCAATGAAGGCCAAAAAAACGACAAGCACAAGTGCGGATTTGCAGCAATAGCTCTCCCTTTTTCGCTTTCGTAATTGGTGTAGAATATAAATCCCTCATAAGTGTATTCTTTTAGTAGTACCACCCGTGTTTTGGGAAATCCGTCCAAGCCTATTGTTGCTACCGACATTGCATTCGCTTCCTCCACACTATCAGCCTCATCAGCTTCATAAAACCACGTTTGGAATAGCTGCATAGGGTTTTCGGGTACATCACTCTCCAAGAGTTCTCGCTTTTCGTATATCTTTCGGTAATTACTTAAGTCCATATTTTTATATTTTTAGTTCTAAATTCAAGAGTCTATTACAGAACAAATAATCAAGCACTTTTATTCATATTGTAGGGGCGATTAGCAAATCGCCCTCACAAAACAAAACTTCTTAAAAATACCTCTTGATTTATCAATCATCAGAAAAAAGAGGCAAGAGTTTCCTCTTACCTCTTTATAGATTTTTTGGGTGTAAGTTGCTACTATTAATAGAAAGTACTGATATTTTCTTTTATCTTAGCGTTGTTTTCTAATGATTTAAGTATAGACTGAGCAGCGCGTTCGGTACGTATTTTTTCTATTGTTTCAGCATACACTTTATAATCATTAGTAGCAGGAGCTACTGTAGCTGAAGTAAGTTGTATTACATACACTGCGTTTTCACCTTCTATAGGCTTAGAAATAGCACCTTGTTTTAGTCCAAAAGCAGTACCCACAACTCTTGGCTCACGACCTTCACCTATGATGATAGGGCTACTCATTGTTAACCCTGTAGCTGTTTTTACAGTAACACCATTAGCCGAAGCGATAGCCTCTAAGCTGCCACCTTTTGCTTTATCTTTTAGAATTTTAGCTTTCTTTTCCTTGATGAGGATAGGTTTTACAAAAGCAGCAACATCTTGCACTTCGCTCAATCCTTCTTCACCTTTTTTCACCAATTGAGCCACTACATAGTTCCCATTAGTAGTAAACATTTTTATATCACCCACTTTGGTATCCTTTTCGTACAACCATTGTACAATAGGACGATTAGCCCCCAAACCGATGATTTGATCATCATTTTTGTGCAAGTTATCTGCACGAAGTACCGATAGTTCAGAAGCTTTTGCTACACTACCAAATTCTTTAGGTTTTTCACTCGCCTTCATTTGGAAAGTAGTAGCTTTAGAGAATAGCGAACTAAGAGTAGCATCCGAAGGGTCTACCTTACGACTTATAGTTGCAATATTCACCGCTTCAGCCTTGTCAGTTACTTTTACTACGTGAAAACCAAAATCAGTCTCCACCAAACCAATAGTACCTACAGGGTTAGAAAAAGCAAATGTCTCAAAAGGTTTAACCATAGTACCTTTCACAAAGAATCCAAGGTCACCAGCACTATACATTGCACCAGGTTCTTCCGAATTGTCGCGTGCCAATTGGTCAAAGTCAGCACCAGCAGCTTTAGCTTGTGCCAATAGTTCTTCAGCCTTAGCTTTAGCTTCTTCTTTAGAGCGTGTAGTATTAGGAGTAGCAGCTTGGCTACCTGTGTAAGCAATAAGTATATGGCTTGCTTTTACAGCTCCCGCAGGTTCTTTAGCCACCATACGGCTTATTTTAATGCTACCGTCTTCTTCATAAGGACCATAAATTTTTCCTACGCCCAAGGCAAAAAGTGTATCAGCATAAGCCGAATTGATTTTGTCTTTAGTTACGAAAGTACTGTCATAAGCCTTATCAGAATATCTATCCACAAAACTTTTTATCTCTTTAGTAGTAGCAAAACCAGGAACCGTATCGTTACTTTGTTTTTTAACGTTGTACACCACCTCAGGTTGCAAAAGTTTTTCAATACCACTTTTTGCTTCAGCAAGGTCGGCATCCGATGGTTTTTCGTTTATCACAATATATTGAATATTGCGGTAAGCCTCTTGTTTAAATTGTTTTTCGTGTTTTTTAATGTAGTCTTTTATCTCGCTATCGCTCACTTGTATAGTTTTATCATCTATAGAGCTGTATTGCAGAGCCACATAGTTAATGTCAGCCAAGTCTTTTTCTTGGTGATAAGCAATTTCAGCTTCAGTATCAGTAGCACCCAAGCCAGCGCGGATAAGGTTAATATACATTTGTTGTTTAGCCCCTTCAATCAAAGCGTTTTCTTGTATTTTCCACTGGTTGTAAGCATCAGGATTCTGAGTTTTTAGCGTACTTAAATACGTTTGAAATTTTACAGCGTCAAACACACCGTATTCATTCGTAAATTGAGGGTTTTTAGCCAAAGGCGTTTTTTCCAAGATAGAGATGATTTGGTCTTTCTCTACACTCAATCCCAATTTTTCAATCTGTTGGTTCAACAATATTTGCTGAACGTTTTGTTCCCATACATATTTAGCCGCTTCAATGCTACTCGCCTGTCCATTAGCTTGGTGAATAGCGTTTTCCACTTGCAAACGGAAAGCGTCAATAGGCACATCTTCGCCATTTACCGTACCAATTTCGGTAGGTTGAAGTCTGCTAAACCTCCCTTTTCCTATAAAGTCTGAAATGATAAAAGCAAATAGTGCAAGCCCTATAATCGCAATCAGGAATACAGTCTTACTTCTAATTTTCTCAAGTACTGCCATTGTTTATAATATTTATAAAAGTATAAAATTGTTTAGTGTTATCAATCAAACCGCAAAATTAATACTTTTTATTGAAACACCAAAAAAATAATGTTATTTTTCATCGCAAAGTCAATTATTTACTTTACCACTTTTAGTAGCTAATGTAATATTACTCCATTGTTTTTTGAGTAACAAGCGAGTCATATCTTTTATTTTACGATTATTTGGTATATAAAAAACATTCACTATCTCCCTATTTCCGCCATTAGTGAAGAAAATCTCACAGGTCTAATACTCCTCTCAGCTATTACATCGTCCAATAAATTGAGGTGAACAGTAGTACCTACACATTTTTTGTTAAATCCTAAAATACCATTATTGTAATGAGGACGTTTTGCAAAAACAGTATAACCACTATCAATCACACTTATAATTGTATTTTTAGAAGTTTCATAAAAATTATTTTTAGATATAAAAGTACTATTTTTTGCAGAAAACACTCCAAAGTCAACATTATTCACCAAAGGATAGCTAAGCAAGTTCATAGAGGTAGTAACCGATTGACGATCATTAGCGTAATATATAGCATTAAGTTATGGAATATAAACTAAAGTAAGGTTTGGAAAATTTAAAAAATACTCCATTCCACTTCCTCTAAAGCTAAAAGTTTGATTCTCTTTATAGCTGTTGAACCCAATAATAATATGCAGTTTAGGGTTGTATAAATGCTGTTTGAATACATTTTCTCTCAGATAATCACTTATCTGAATATAAGGTGAAATAATAATAAGTTCTTTTTCAGCCATAAAAAGAGTATTGTGAATAGTATCTGATAGTGGTTTTCCCGTTAAAAAGTCCATAAATATATTGTTGTTTTTTGATAGAAAGTTGTAATTACTCTCCTTTAAAAACTATTATTAACCATTAGTGGTTAGATTACTGCTCGCACCTAACCACTAATTCAAAATTCAGAATTCAGGATTCCCCTCAGCCAATCAGTTCGGTAAGAAAGCTATCTGTATCTTTATTGTTGTAAAAAGCACGTATCTCTTCAGCGTTTTCTTTTAGCAACGTTCTGATAAACTTGTCATAGGTAGTTTTGCGATCTTCCAAAAAGCCTTTAAAATAACGCTCACTCACCTCCATACCATTAGCCTTTTCAATTTTCAATAGTCGCTCGTAAAGTGGCACTATATGTTCGTTGATAAGGCTTTTGGGTAGAGCCTTGCGGTACGATACAAAAGCTGTAATTTCGTCTTTCTCATTGCGAATAATCTCAAAATTAGTAATTACCCAATAGTATTTACCACTTTTTGATAAGTTCTTAATGATAGCGTGAAAGTTCTGCCTACCTTTTAGGTTTTCCCACAGTATTTTAAACACTACTTTAGGCATATCGGGGTGGCGTATTAGGCTATGAGGCTGATTGTATAGTTCAGCTTCTGTATAGCCCGATACTTCCTGAAAAGCCTCATTACTTGCCATAATATGCCCGTGTTTATTCGTGCGACTCATCAAGGTAGAGCGCTTGTCCCAAATCACCTCCTCGTCTATAGGGGTAGGACGCTTTATTGTAGGAGTTTCTGTCATTCTCTAATGCTATGTGTAATCTTTGTAAAAGTTTTAGTGAACATCTTCTATTTCCGTAATGACTAACGCCCTAATCTACGCAACCATTGGTTCATATCCACCTCTTTGGCAATTACTGCCTGTAGTTCAGGTATAGCAATGCGTTGTTGTTCCATAGTATCGCGGTGGCGTAGTGTAACAGTATTGTCCTCTAAGGTTTGATGATCTACGGTGATACAGAAAGGCGTACCTACCGCATCCTGACGGCGATAGCGGCGACCAACCGCATCTTTTTCGTCATAAGCAACAGTAAAATAGTATTTCAGTTCGTTTACAATTTCTTCAGCTTTCTCAGGCAATCCATCGCGTTTTAGTAGCGGCAGTACAGCTACTTTGGTAGGCGCCAATACAAAAGGCAGTTTTAGCAACGTACGAGTGTCGCCACTTTCCAATGTTTCTTCCTGAAGAGCATTCGAGAAGATAGCCAAGAACATACGGTCTAAGCCAATAGAAGTTTCCAATACATAAGGTGTGTAGCTTTCGTTCGTTTCAGGGTCAAAATATTGTAGTTTTCGTCCAGAATATTTTTCGTGGTTACCCAAGTCGAAGTTAGTACGAGAGTGGATACCTTCAAGCTCTTTGAAGCCAAATGGGAAGCGGAATTCTATGTCGCAAGCTGCATCGGCGTAGTGAGCTAATTTTTCGTGAGGGTGAAAACGATAGTTTTCTTCGCCCAATCCCAACGAAAGGTGCCACGCAAGGCGCGTTTGTTTCCAATAGTCATACCATTGTTGTTGCGTACCAGGTTTGATGAAGAACTGCATTTCCATTTGTTCGAACTCACGCATACGGAATATAAATTGGCGTGCTACGATTTCGTTGCGGAAAGCCTTCCCTGTTTGAGCAATTCCAAAAGGTATTTTCATACGTCCTGACTTTTGAACGTTCAAAAAGTTTACAAAAATACCCTGAGCCGTTTCAGGACGAAGGTACAAATCCATTGAAGCATCAGCTGAAGCGCCTATTTTGGTACCAAACATCAGGTTGAATTGCTTTACATCAGTCCAATTGCGAGAACCTGTTTCGGGGTCAGCAATTTCTAATTCTTCAATAAGTGCTTTCACATCGGCAAGGTTATCCGTTTCTAACGATTTAGCCAAGCGCGATAAAATTTCTTGTCCGCGTTGTTTGTATTCTAGTACGCGAGGGTTAGTAGCTACAAATTGTTCCAAGTCAAAAGCCTCACCAAAGCGTTTTTGCGCTTTAGCAACTTCTTTTTCAATTTTTTCGTCCAATTTAGCTACGTAATCTTCTACCAACACATCGGCGCGGTAGCGTTTTTTAGAGTCTTTATTGTCAATCAGAGGGTCGTTGAAAGCGTCTACGTGTCCTGAAGCCTTCCAAGTAGTAGGGTGCATAAAGATCGCGGCGTCAATACCCACGATATTTTCGTTTAGTTGCACCATAGCGCGCCACCAGTAGTCGCGTATGTTTTTTTTAAGTTCTACACCATTCTGACCGTAGTCATACACAGCACTAAGCCCATCGTATATTTCGCTCGAAGGAAAAATAAAACCGTATTCTTTAGCGTGAGCGATTACTTTTTTAAACAAATCTTCAGTTTTTGCCATTGTAATTATAATTATCTTTTTTTATATACATCTTTCCGATGTCCTATTGTTACAACCTCTATAGTATATTTTTTAGGATATTCCTTTTCTCTTTATGTTTTTATTTGCAAAGATATAAAATAATTCTGAAATCAGAATCCAAAATTCATAATTTTACTTCATAGCCTCCAATCGCTTTATCTCATCGCGGTATTGGGCAGCCTTCATAAAATCGAGTTCTTTAGCTGCAGCTTCCATTAGTTTGCGAGTTTCTTTAATTTTTTTCTCCAATTCTTTAGCACTATAATATTCAGCTTTGGGTTCAGCGGCTTTAGTGGTGGCAAAGGTAGGGTCGTAATGAAATTCACTGATTGGGCTCTTGCTAAGGCTATTCTCTATCTTCTTGTGCAGTGGCTGTGGTGTGATGCCGTGAGCCTTGTTGTAATTCATTTGTTTTTCACGCCTATAGTTAGTATCGTCAATAGTGCGCTGCATACTGTCGGTTATCTTGTCGGCGTACATTATAGCTTTGCCGTTCACGTTACGTGCTGCCCGTCCTACGGTTTGGGTAAGCGAGCGGGTGGAGCGCAAAAAGCCTTCTTTATCAGCATCAAGGATAGCCACAAGCGACACTTCGGGCAGGTCTAACCCCTCACGTAGCAGGTTTACCCCAATGAGTACATCAAAGAGCCCTTTGCGGAGGTCTTGCATAATCTCTACGCGTTCCAAAGTATCCACATCGCTGTGGATATAGCGGCATCGTACCCCTATGCGGGTAAGGTATTTGGTGAGTTCCTCAGCCATACGCTTGGTAAGGGTTGTTACGAGTATGCGCTCGTCTTTCTCTACGCGCACTTGTATTTCTTCTACAAGGTCGTCTATCTGATTTTGGCTTGGGCGCACTTCTATTTCGGGGTCGAGTAAGCCTGTAGGGCGTATCACTTGTTCCACGTATACCCCTTGTGCTTTCTGTAGCTCGTAATCAGCAGGGGTAGCACTCACGTATATCACTTGGCGCTGCAAGGCTTCAAACTCTTCAAATTTCAGCGGACGGTTGTCCATAGCTGCGGGCAACCTAAAGCCGTATTCCACCAAGTTTTCTTTCCTACTGCGGTCGCCGCCATACATAGCGTGCACTTGGGGCACCGTTACGTGGCTTTCGTCTATTACCATCAAAAAATCATCAGGAAAATAGTCTATAAGGCAGAAAGGGCGCGTACCAGCCTCACGACCGTCTAAATAGCGCGAGTAGTTCTCAATACCCGAACAATAGCCTAGTTCGCGTATCATCTCAAGGTCAAATTCGGTGCGCTCTTTTAGCCGTTTAGCCTCTAAGGGTTTCCCCGATGCCTCAAAGAATTCCACCTGTTTGGTCAGGTCTTGCTGAATGTTCCATATCGCCTTTTGCAGAATATCAGGCGAAGTAACAAACATATTAGCAGGATAAATGTTCAGACTGTCGTAATGGTCTAAAATATGGTTGGTAGTAGGGTCAAATTGTTCTATTTCTTCAATTTCATTACCAAAGAAGTGAATGCGAAAAGCGTTATCATCATACCCTGGGAACACATCCAGCACATCGCCTTTGATACGGAAGTTCCCGTGCCTGAAGTCGGCAGTAGTGCGAGCGTAGAGACTTTGTACAAGCCGATGCATCAGTTTAGTGCGGGGCATTGTATCACCCCGTTTAATGGTAATCACATTCTTCTGAAATTCCACAGGGTTACCAATACCATAGAGGCAAGATACAGAGGCTACCACCAGCACATCGCGCCTGCCCGAAAGTAAGGCAGAAGTAGTGCTAAGGCGCAGTTTTTCAATCTCATCGTTGATAGAAAGGTCTTTTTCAATATAAGTACCCGTAGTAGGGATATAAGCTTCAGGCTGGTAATAGTCGTAGTACGATACAAAGTATTCTACCGCATTATTAGGAAAAAACGCCTTAAATTCCGAATACAGTTGGGCGGCAAGTGTTTTGTTGTGAGCCAGCACAAGGGTAGGGCGTTGTACCTGCTCTACCACATTGGCAATGGTAAAAGTTTTACCAGAACCCGTAACGCCTAATAGCACTTGGTATTTGTCGTTTTTTTCTATGCCTTCTACTAATTGTTTGATAGCTTGAGGCTGGTCGCCTGTAGGGGCAAACTCAGAGACTATAGAGAATTTCATCGGTATTGATAATTTGCTGCAAAGATACGAAATAATGATAAATGACAAATCATCTTACCAATCAAAAGTCATAGATAAGCGAAGGATAAAAATGGCACCAAGATAGCACCAAGATAGCACCAAGATAGCACTTGCTATTTGTTATTATTTTACTATCTTTGCCAAAAAATAAAAGAGGTTGTTTGAAAGGTTTTGTTTTGTGAGGGGAATTTGCTAAACTTTGAAACAAGCTTGCGACAGTGGAGTCCTCACCCCCGTTCCCCCTCTCCAAAAGAGAGGGGGCAGTGCGCAGTAGTGCTGTGTGGGGGATGTAAAGAGAATTCGAATTGGGCACAAGCTGCAAGCTTGCGCCAGCGGGGGCGAAGGGAATTATGAATTTTGAATTCTGAATTTTGAATTGTGGGACGGGTGCGACAGGTAGGACAAATGGGACAGGTAGACGGGGAGAGAATTGTGAATTTTGAATTGGGCACAAGCTACAAGCTTGCGCCAGCGGGGAATTAGAAGCTATTAGAAATGATTTATTGTTTAATAATGTAATATGGTAAATATGAACATATATCAATTAATTAATGATTTTTCCTACAAATCTTTTAAGACAATAGGAGGTACCTCAAAGTTTATTACCTTTAAAGGACAATCCTTGATAGATTCTTGGGAGGAATTAGAAGGAGAAGTGTATAAAAATTTCGACAACAAAGGGAAAAAGGATGGTTTTGACGCTCGTGTACACGGAGCTTTCTTAGTAATGGAGAAAGAAAAAGCAATGCTTTTTGCCCAAAAAATTAAGGTACAAGCAGAATTGTTACCTTATAAGATTATCAATGTAAAGAGGAATTTTGTTTTTATCAATATCCAAAATATAGTGAAGGGTATAAATAATGAAGGGGTAAATCATTTAAAGAGAATGGAATTATACAGAAACAAAGATTTGTATTTTTATGAAGAAGCATCTAAGAACATAATATTTAGAGATGCTACTTCAGAAACGAAATTATTTTGCACCCAAGAGCTGGAAAATATACTTAATGAGCTAGACATTAAAGGGCTTGCTCTTGAAAAAGTAGGTAAAGTAGCTCCTATTCCATCCTTTTCTAAGGAAAAAAATATTTTCAATAGGTAGGTTTATCTCTGTTGGTAATGTATCAGATGTGTTGTTAAAAGCACAATAACTTAACTATTAGTAAAATACAAAGAAAACAAAGATCTATTTCTCTTTACCCATCATAGAGATAAGCGTTTTTAAAGCCTATAATGCGCTCTAAATAGTGCGAGGGGAATTGGCAAATTATGAATTTTGAATTGTGGGACGGGTGCGACAAATGGGACAAATGGGACGAATAGGACGGGGAGAGAATTGTGAATTTTGAATTGGGTACGAACTGCAAGCTTCCGCCAGCGGGGGAAATTTTATCTATAAGAGATAAACTTACGAAAGAATTTAATATTGATAAATATAATCCAAAAAATAAAAAAAATTGTACAGAATGAAAGTTTATAAATTTACAAGTTACATAGAAAAAGAATACGCTATTCTTCGACCTAGTAGTAAAGAAAATATTAAAGAAATCAATTTGCTAGATGTTTGGTGGGATAGTTGGGGTAGTAATGGGAATAAAATCGGAGATTTTACATTTTGTTATGGCATTAAAATATGTAAATTATCCGTCTTTAATCTTTTACAAGAAAACTTTAAAGATATTAAGGGGGTAGATGTAAAGATTAATAAGACTGAAAGAGAGTTAAAAGCAAAAAATCCTAAAAGACTGAAATGGCTACCACAAGAAGACATTGCATTAAAATCCTTTTTTAGCCCTACATATTTTGATTGTCTTCCTCAAAGTTCTTTAGTTAAGACAGAAAGAGGAAGAATAGAATTAATTGGAGTGTCAGAATTAAAAGGAGAGGAAATAATTCCTCGTGAAAAAGGTAAAGGAATCTTCTTTGATAAGGAGGTTATCAATAATTATGATTTCTTCACTTTACAGAATACAAATCTATTATTATGCACAGAACGTGTAAAAGAATTTTGTGAGGATAAAGAATTTAATAATATCATCTTTTTAGAAATGGGAGATATAATTTAGGTAATGTATCAGATGTGTTGTTAAAATTTTATTATATTAGAAATCAATATAATAAAAAAGATTTGCCCTACTATTATAGAGAAAAGAGTTTTTTAAGCCTATAAAGCGC
>NZ_KB291274.1:29276-29971 GCF_000318275.2 Capnocytophaga sp. oral taxon 332 str. F0381 | reverse complement strand
GGGCACAAGCTGCAAGCTTGCGCCAGCGGGGTAAAATCAAAAAATAAACGAAAAGAAGATTGTAAAAAAATGAAAAAAATAACAATAGTTGCAAAAGGAGGAGGAAATACAGATGAATATCTTATAAAATATATTATGAGAATTCAGAGAAAGATAAAAGAAATAGATTCTGATTTTTCTATTCCTCTTGAAATACGATTCCTTATTGAAATTAGAATAGATGGAGATATTTTTTCTTATGGAGATCCTGCAGGTTGTTCTCATCTAAAGTTCTTTAAAAAGAAAGGTCTTATAGCTATTACTATTGCTATAACAGATAATGAGACAGCACTACCTACCGACGAGTTATTAGATTTTCTTAAAGAATCTATTTTTACTGGTTTTTCTCAGATGTTTGATAGATTATTGAAGGATAAATACACTTTGAATAAAGAAGAACTAATGAAATTTATAAAAGAAACTATAGAAAGTGTTCAAAAACCAACAGAAGATAGTTTATAAACATCAGTTCTTTATAAATAGTATTCTATATTATTACTTTACTATTTAATCGGTAATGTATCAGATGTGTTGTTAAAAGCACAACAACTTAACTATTAGTAAAATACAAAATGACTAAAACCTTATTTTTCTTTACCTATACATAGAGATAAGAGTTTTTCAAGCCTATAAAGTGCTTTAAATAGTGCGAGGGG
>NZ_KB291274.1:28214-29256 GCF_000318275.2 Capnocytophaga sp. oral taxon 332 str. F0381 | reverse complement strand
GGCACAAGCTGCAAGCTTGCGCCAGCGGGGGGGGGGAGACAACTAAAAAAATATTGATATGAGCTGGATAACAATAATAAGTAACCCTAATAATGGCTATTGTGGATTTGATAGAAGCTATTCTGTACTGGAAAAAGTGAAGATAGATAGTATCTTTAATATTATTGAAGATTATATAATTGCAGATTGTAATATTAAAAGAATATTAGATTATTATAACTCTAATCAATTAAATCTAAAAAATAATAAACTAATTTGTATTAGTGATAAAGAAATTAGTAGCATAGACTTCAAATTCATAGGATTTGATTGTGGTTATTTTTTTGATAAGTATGATGATTTTTATATTGGTTTTTCCTCAATAGCAAACGAAATTATCAGAATGAATAATAGCTTTTGTTGTAAATATAGGAATAAATTGAATGATTATCTATTATTTCAAAGTATAGAAGAAGTGCTTTGTTTTAAAAAAGAAAGAGAGAATATATTAAAAAGAAATATTTATCATTTTGAGGATGCTTTTAAAGATTTTGTAATTATGTATATCTATCTATTGGAGCGGTAATGTATCAGATGTGTTGTTAAAATTTTTCAACAACCTACTAATCAATACAATACAAAAGAACTGCCCTACTATTTTTCTTTACCCACCATAGAGATAAGCGTTTTTCAAGCCTATAATGCGCTCTAAATAGTGCGAGGGGAATTGGCAAATTATGAATTTTGAATTCTGAATTTTGAATTGTGGGACGGGGATGGAAATAAAGTAACATTCCCCCCTACCCCCCTTTCAAAAGGGGGGAAAATGCTGCAGTTGTGCTGTTTGTGGGGAGCGATTGTGGGAGCAATGGGAATAATGGGGTGTGAGCCACACGGGCAATTATGGGAGCAATGGGAGTAATGGGATGGGTGAGAGTGCGGGCGGCAAAGGGAATTATGAATTCTGAATTTTGAATTGGGCACAAGCTACAAGCTTGCGCCAGCGAGGGAATTTTTGCTAAGTATAAGAAGAAATTGAGTGATAGATTGCAAAGATAATTAT
>NZ_KB291274.1:26964-28194 GCF_000318275.2 Capnocytophaga sp. oral taxon 332 str. F0381 | reverse complement strand
AGAAAAAATAGCATATCAATAAGTGAGGAAGAGTACCAAGACCTTCAGAAAAATAAAGAAAAAAGTTGGTTAGAAAAACTATTTAGTTAAGATATTATGCCACAAATCATCACTGATACTGCAGAACTCAGTTGCAATCAAGCTTGCGCCAGCGGAGGAAACTATACGAAAACATTATTTATTAAAATAAATCTCTTATGAGGAAAATATTATTATACATTGTAGTATTAACAATAAATCATATGATGGCACAAGAAAACAAAAATTCTTTAAAAGATACAATTATGTTCGAAAAATTTGATTTTAACCTATGGAATACAAGGTACAAAGATTTCGAGAAAGATCCTAAATATGGAGATTATTACAAATTAAAAGATGGATCTTCTTTCCGCCCTTTTTATGGAGGAAAAGGCTATATCTTTTATGATGTAATTCCTCCCCTACCAGCCTATTACCATTACTTTTATGATTATTATGAAAATGGAAATCTTAAAGCCTATGGTAAATACGCAGGTATGCAGGTAGTAAAAATAGGTGTTTGGCATTACTTTGATGAGAATGGCAAAGAAACTCAAGTGAATGAAGAAGCAAAATTAGGCAAATGGACATTTAATGCTATTCTAGAGGTATTGCATAAAGACGGCGTTATTGATCTCTACACAGGTAAAAATAGAGATAGGAATAAATTATATATTGAGTTTAGAAATAACAATAGAGAAGTAGCTGTTATCGTTTTTAAAGAAAGAATAGATATATTGATAGATACTTATTACGAATATATATTTAACTGCAAAACAGGAAAGTACACTCGTAAAGAGTACGAACGTTATAACGAAAATGCTATGGATATGCCTACACTTCCTCCTTTGAAAAATAGTAAAAAGAATAAACGTAAAAGAAAAAATAGCATATCAATAAGTGTCATATCCTGAAATAGGTTTACATATTCCTAATGAATGGAAAAAGATATCAACTATTAAAATTAATAATAGACCAAGAAAAATATTAAAGTTCAAAAAAACTAAAGATTTGTTCTATCAAAATGTGATTTAAAAAATTGCACTTATGGATGGAATTGGCAATAATAAGAAATTGAGTGATAGATTGCAAAGATAATTATTTTTTTGTATTTTTGCCCCAATCTATTTAAAAGTATGATTGTGGCACGCACTTTCTCGTCAAAGTTAAACATATTGCACAAAATTGATTTTTAATAACAATAAGCATTCA
>NZ_KB291274.1:13114-26944 GCF_000318275.2 Capnocytophaga sp. oral taxon 332 str. F0381 | reverse complement strand
AATTGAGTGATAGATTGCAAAGATAATTATTTTTCTGTATTTTTGCGCAATCTATTTAAAAGTACGATTGTGGCACGCACATTGTCGTCAAAGTTAAACATATCACACAAAATTGATTTTTAATAACAATAAGCATTCAGAAAAATAAATCATTATGAGCACCATAATATTAGAAAAAGTAGAAATAAAAGAAGCTGATTTTCATCTGTTTGAAGAGCTATTTAAAAAGTTTAAGGTAAAATATCAGGATATTGCAGCTAAAAAAAATAATACAAGAATTTCCAAAGAAACATTTTTTGCAAGAATAGATAAAGCACGCTCCCAAGAGGGAAAAATAATTAGTGATGAAGAAATGGATAAAATGTTGTTAGGATAATGGAAATACAAGAGGAAAAAAACTATATAACAACCTATTCTGAAGAGTATTTAAAAGATATAAAGAAATTTACCAAAGGAGGTAATAAGCAAATACTTTCTAAAATAGCAGATTTTCTAAAAGAACTTAGAAAAACACCTAAAAAAGGCACAGGAAAACCTGAAGCCTTAAAAGGATATGGAGTAAGAGAAGTATGGTCAAGGAGAATTAATGACCAACACCGCTTGGTATATGAAATTTTTGAAGAAAAAAAAGAAATAAAAATTCTTACTGCTTTTGGACATTATGATGATAAATAAAATTAGTTTGCAAACTTGCACTCGTGGGTGGAATTGGCGTTGTTTATATAGTAACAAGAATTGCATAAAACAATGAAAAAAAGAATATTGATTATTTTATTTCTATACATTTCTTCTCCTTTAAAAGCACAAGACTCTATACATTTAATAGATGTATTGCTTAATTTTTGCTCAGAAGCAACCAAAGAAGAGCCTTCAGAAGAAAGAATACTTTATATTTTTCAAAGTATACCCTCTGAAAAGATAAATTTTCTTCCCATAGAAGAGAAAAATAACTTAGCAGGATTCACCAAAGAAAAAATAGTTTATGCTAATTTAAAAGGGGATGAATATGATGGTGAAGCATCACTAATTTTTTATAAAAAAGGAGATAAAAAAGTATATACATTAGATTTATCTATCCATAGTAGGTATGATGTAATAAAAGGGAAAGTCTGTTATGATAAGACTAAATACCTTATTTCCTTTCCTGAATTGACAGAAAAATTAGGAAATGTTTTCTATGATTCTGTTTTTCAAGCTAAAGACACCAAAATGAGTGACTATATTTATCAGAATCCGCAAACACATAAAAAAATGGTGTTTTCCATCAAATCTTATAATCCTCCCGAAGCAACGTACAATATTATATATCGTATTGAAATAAGAGATATTTCTTTCTTTGATGAAGTCTCTTTGAAAAAAGATAAGTTTTATATAAAAGATTGATATTTAAAAATTACCCCTGTGGGTGGAATTGGCGTAGTAATCAAAAAATATTTTTGTGTATATTATTATTTTTTCATAATTTTGCAACCGCTAAACGTATTATAGATATAATAGATAATATAATAAAAAAATATGGGTTTTTTTGACTTCCTTACTGAAGAAATTGCTATTGACTTAGGGACTGCCAATACTTTGATCATTCATAATGATAAAGTGGTAGTAGATAGCCCCTCAATTGTTGCCTTAGATAGAAATACTAAAAAAATTATAGCCGTAGGGCAAGAAGCTCGCATGATGCAGGGTAAAACACACCCTAGCATTAATACCATACGTCCGCTAAAAGACGGGGTTATCGCTGATTTTGATGCTTCTGAGCAGATGATTAGTATGCTCATCAAGAGTATTCCTGCGCTCAAAAAACGATTCTTTTCACCTTCATTGCGTATGGTGGTATGTATCCCTTCGGGTATTACTGAAGTGGAAACTCGTGCTGTAAGAGAATCTTGCGAACGTGTAAATGGTAAAGATATTTACCTTGTGCACGAGCCTATGGCTGCTGCCATTGGTATAGGGCTGGATATTATGCAGCCTAAAGGCAATATGATTATCGATATAGGTGGAGGGACTACCGAAATTGCCGTGATTGCTCTTGGCGGTATCGTATGCGATAAATCTGTGAAAATTGCGGGTGACATCTTCAACTCGGATATAGTGCATTATATGCGTACCCAGCACAACTTGTATGTAGGCGAAAGTACTGCCGAAAATATCAAAATAAGCGTAGGTGCCGCTACCGAAGATTTGGAAGCGCCACCTGAAGATATGATGGTGCAAGGGCGCGACTTGCTTACCGGAAAACCTAAACAAGTGCAAGTGTCTTATCGCGAAATGGTAAAAGCCCTTGATAAATCAATCTTGCGTATTGAAGATGCTATTATGGAAACTCTTTCGCAAACACCTCCTGAATTGGCTGCCGACATCTATAATACAGGTATCTATATGGCTGGTGGAGGGGCTATGCTTCGCGGATTGGACAAGCGTATTTCTCTAAAAACTGACTTGCCCGTGTATGTAGCCGAAGACCCTTTGCGCGCTGTAGTACGCGGTACGGGTATCACCCTCAAAAATATTAGTAAATTTAAAAGTATATTGCTGAAGTAGTCGTTAGTCATTAGGGATTAGTCATTAGTCGTTAGTATATCGTAATCTAACGACTAATGACTAAAAACTAACGGCTAAAACATAACTATGAATCTAATTATACAGTTTTTTATACGCACACGTGATTTTTTTGTGTTTTTAGCGTTGTTTGCAGTGTCTATGGCACTGGTATTTAGCAGCAATTACTATTCACAAAGTGCTTATATCAACTCGGCTAATGTTATTAGTGGTAATCTTTACGCTTTTAGCAATTATTGGTCGAGTTACTTTCATTTGCGTACAGAAAACGAAGCCCTTACTGAAGAAAATAAAGCATTGCGCTCACGCTTGTTACAGCTGGAAAACAAACTTAAAAACTTACCGCTGCCTGATTCACTTTCGGTAGTAGAAACCGATAAAGTAAAGTATAAAATCTTTAAGGCAAATGTGATAAAAAACAGCTATCGCTTGCACAAAAACTACCTCACAATTGATAAGGGAAGTAATGATGGTGTGCGCCAAGATATGGGTGTGCTTTCACCTCGTGGGGTGGTGGGCATCGTAGAGCATACCTCTGGCAGATTTGCTACAGTGCAAAGTGTACTGAATAGCAAATCGGCACTGAATGCAATGATAAAACGCACAGAACATTTTGGTTCATTGCGCTGGAATACCCAGCAGCCTAATGTAGTACAATTATTAGAAGTGCCTAATATAGCACCCATACAAATGGGGGATACTATTGTAACGGGGGGAATGTCGAATATATTTCCAAAAGGTATTCCTATAGGTAAGATAGTACATTACGAACGCAGCAAGTTTGATAACACTTATATAATTGATGTACTGCTATTTACCGATATGACGAACTTGAATTATGTGTATATTATAGAGGATATAGACAGAGAGGCTATCAAAGAATTAGAAAAACAAGACGCACAATGAATCACCCATTAGTAAAGAATACCTTTTTATTTATAGTATTGGTGCTTTTGCAGGTGCTATTGTTCAACAATGTAGCCTATTGGGGGTATGTAAACCCAATGATATACATAGTATTTTTGTTGGTAGCACCTTATCAGGAAAACCGTACTGTGTATTTGCTGTCGGCTTTTTTCTTAGGAATTACGATAGATGTTTTTTCAAATACAGGAGGTTTGCACGCTGCCAGCAGTGTATTGATAGCCTACTTGCGCTCGCCAATACTTCATATAGTGTTTGGCAAGAATTTTGAGTATCAAGATTTGGATTTGCTGGCATATCCGTTTACAAAAGTCTTTAGCTATACAACCTTGATGGTGGTACTGCATCATTTGCTATTCTACTTTTTAGAAGTGTTTAACTTCAATCATTTGTTTATAACAATTGTAAAAATTATAAGTGCTTCAGTATTTACCATCATAGTGTGTTTGCTATACATTTATTTGTTTAGTAAAAGTAAAAAATGAGGAAATACTTATTACCTGCTGTTATTATATTTTCTGCAACAGTAATATTGTTGCGGCTCTTCTTCTTGCAGGTTGTTTTTTACAATGAAGCTACTTCAGGTATAGATAATATTGCTATAGAAACAGTGTATGATTACCCCGAAAGGGGCTATATTTACGACCGTAATGGTGAGCTGTTGGTATCTAATCAGCCTGCCTATGACGTAATGGTAATTCCAAGTGAGGTAAAAGGGCTTGATACACTCGAGTTGTGCTCTCTATTAGAACTTGGCAAAACAGAATTTGCAGATCGCTTGCAAAAAGCAAAAGATTATTCACGCAAAAAACCTTCAGTAATAGTACATCAGCTTTCTAATAACGATTATGCTAAATTGCAAGAAAAGTTGCGTAAGTTTAATGGATTTTACATTCAGAAACGTATGTTGCGCAGCTATCGCACTCATAATGCAGGAAATGTGTTGGGCTACATCAGTGAGGTGAATGAGTGGGAATTAAAGAAAAATCCTTATTATTTGGCGGGTGAGCTGATAGGGCGCAGTGGGGTAGAAAAACAGTACGAAGAGTTTTTGCGAGGCAAAAAAGGAGTGCAGTACTTTCAAAAAGATAAGCATAACGCGGCTATAGAACGTTATAAGAATGGTGCTTTGGATACCTTGCCGCAAATGGGCAAACCTTTGCAACTGACAATTGATATAGGATTACAAGCTTATGGCGAACTGCTGATGAACCACAAACACGGAGGTATCGTGGCAATAGAGCCTAAAACGGGCGAGATTTTAGCTTTGGTATCGGCACCTACCTTTGATCCTGCTTTATTGGTAGGGCGCGAACGTTCTAAAAACTATACAGATTTATTCAACGACTCTATAGGTAAACCTCTTTACGACCGTACCCTCTTGGCAGAATATCCACCTGGTTCGCCTTTCAAGGTAGTCAATGCTCTGATAGGGCTACAAGAAAAAGTTATTACTCCCCAAAGTGTGTTTAGCTGCGGTGGGGGGTATCGCTATGGGGGTCATATTATGCGCTGCCACTGTGGGCGCGGTGCCAATGACCTATTGCACGGTATTGCCCTGTCGTGCAACGCTTATTTTGCCAATACTTACAAACGGGCAATAGATATGCGCACAAGTTCGCAAGTGGGTATGGATCAGTGGAATAAACACGTGCGCAGCTTTGGTTTGGGCGGTTTCTTGGGGAGTGATTTGCCTACAGGTAGACCTGGCAAAGTGCCTAATACAGCTTTGTACGACAAACAATATGGCGTAGGGCGATGGAATGGTACTTCCAACATTTCTAACGCTATTGGGCAAGGCGAAATACTTACTACCCCCTTGCAGCTTGCTAACGTAATGGCTGCTATAGCTAATAAGGGCTACTTCTTTACGCCTCATATTGTAAAGCAAATTGATAATAAAATAACACCTTTTCAGGAATACACAGTCGCTAAGCACACTACAATAGAGTCTCAGTATTTTGACCCTATTATTAAGGGTATGAATATGGCATATTTGCAAGGTACTGCAAGGCGTACTCAGATAGATGGCATAAATATTGCCGCCAAAACAGGAACTGCCGAGAACTTTATCAGGGTGAATGGCAGGCGTATGCAGCTTACCGACCACTCTATATTTGTGGCTTTTGCCCCCGTAGAAGACCCTAAAATAGCCATCGCAGTATTTGTAGAAAATGGTTATTACGGGGCGCGTGTAGCAGGTCCTATAGCTTCGCTAATGATAGAAAAATATCTGAAAGGGGAGGTGTATAGGTGTGATTTTGAACGACAAATGATTGAGAAAAGCTTAGAACACGAATATTTGAAGCCTTATAGTGGTCAGCGGTTTAGTATCAATCAGTAAAAAGAATAACTATGGAAATTACACAACTACAACAATTAGACCTTATAAGTGGCATTTATTCGTATGCTGACTACTTGCTTTGATAACCTATTAAAATAATAATGAAAAAGATACTCCTTGCCTCAGGCTCACCGCGCCGTCAGCAGTTCCTGAAAGAATTGGATATTCCCTATGAGGTGGTACTCAAACCTGTAGAAGAAACTTATCCCACACACTTGCAGCGGGAACAAATTACAGATTATTTGGCTCAGCTAAAAGCTACACCCTTTGCAGGAAATATTCCTGTAGATTGTGTGCTCCTAACTTCCGACACTATCGTCTGGCACGAGGGCAAAGCTCTTGGTAAGCCCAAAGATGCTGCCGATGCCTTTCCGATGTTGCGTTCGCTTTCTGGTAAGACTCACGAGGTGATTACCTCGGTGTGTTTTACTACCAATGATGCTCAAGGTACGCATCACTGCGTTACAAAAGTAACTTTTAGAGAGCTTACCGATAAGGAAATAACGCACTATATTGAAAAATATAAGCCTTTTGACAAAGCAGGCGCTTACGGCATACAGGAATGGATAGGACATATAGGGGTAACCTCTATTGAGGGCTCTTATAACAACGTAATGGGACTGCCTACGCACCTGATTTGCCAATTTGTAAATTAGCAAATTCGTAAATTAGTAAATAGAAAAACAGATTTAGCTGCCTTGTATTACAAATGAAGAAAAATCACTATCATATAAAGAGAATTGTTTTTCTATTTATAGTAGTATTTATATTTGGCTACAAAGGGTATGCACAGCATTCAAAAGGGAAAGATGAGATTCTTTCTTATATTCCTAATGAAGACAAGGAAGAAGTAGATTTTGGTTGGAAAGTACCCACTAAAAAGGCTATAATAGCACTTTTAAAAAGACTTCCCGAAATATCTACACAAGAATGGAATATGTGTTATGGTACTTTTCAATCGAATGTAAAAGGATATTTGCGATATAAAAATCATATTTATAAATATGAGGTAAATGCAGGAGGTTGGGTATATTTATCATCAAAAGAAAAGACGAAAATTTTGGGTAGTAAGGATAAAAAAGATACTATAAGTAATTTTATATCTGTCTATTATTGTGATGAAATGAAGTAAAACTCTTTAGGTGCTTTTCAAATAACAAATTAAACATTATGAAAAAACTTATCTTTTTATTCCTATTTCCATTAGTCTTGCAAGCACAAGCATTGGTAGAGAAAACTCCCCCTGAGTATATCAAGACAATTATCTTCAAAGCTGATGCTAATGATAAGAATCAATTCCCTATTGTGCGCCGTAATGAGTTGTTTAGCCTGCAATTTGACGATATTATAGGCAACGAAGAAACTTATTACTACCAGCTTACGCATTGCAACGTCGATTGGACTCCTTCACAATTGCTAAAAAGTGAGTACCTAAAAGGTATTGATGGGCAGCCCATTCAGCCTGAAGCCAATTCATACGGCACATTACAAACTTATTCGCATTATAGGGTTACTTTTCCGAACGAACTTACCCAACCTACACTTTCGGGCAACTATATGCTTTCTATTACCGATAGTTATGGAACGGAGCTTTTTTCACGGCGTTTTATCCTCTATACGCCTTTGGTAGCCGTACCCACTGAAGTGAAACGAGCACGGGATATGAAGTATTACGATACCAGTCAAGTAGTGCAATTTAGTATTCAGCAGCGCGATTTGAGGTTAGAAAATCCGCAAGAGGCTGTAAAGGTAGCTATATTGCAGAACTTCCGCTGGGATAGAGCTATTACGGGCGTAAAACCTCAGTATGTGATAGGTAATGATTTGGTGTATAAATACGACCGCGAAACCTCTTTTGAGGGAGGTAATGAATATTATTATTTTGATAGTAAAGATTTGCAGGTTGCTGCACAAGGGGTAGTTCGGCTACAACGCAGCAAGTTGATAAATAGCTTCCTAACAGTCAATACGCCTCGCGCAAACCATCTCTACACGTATTATCCCGATATTAATGGTGATTTTCTCATAAAAACTCTCCACGGTGCCAATTACGCTACAGAAGCAGATTATACGTGGGTGCATTTTGCCTTACAAGGCACTTCGGAGTTGTGGAATAAAGAAGTGTATGTATATGGTAAATTCTCCAATTATGAACTCCTAAACGA
Organism: Capnocytophaga sp. oral taxon 332 str. F0381; assembly: GCF_000318275.2. Lineage (NCBI taxonomy): Bacteria > Pseudomonadati > Bacteroidota > Flavobacteriia > Flavobacteriales > Flavobacteriaceae > Capnocytophaga > Capnocytophaga sp. oral taxon 332. Next base: position 18,949 of record NZ_KB291274.1, on the reverse strand, counting down.
CTATAAACTTACCTATGACCCCGATGACGGACTTTTCAAAGGGAAGGTTTTGCTAAAACAAGGTTTTTATAATTATAAATTTGCTACCAAACAAGGCAACAAAGTTGATTATGACGAAATAGGCGGTAATTTCTACCAAACAGAGAATACCTATTTAGTAATAGTGTATTACAGGCAACCGGGCAACTTATATGATGAGGTTATAGGTATAGGAGCTGCCTCTGTAGCTCAATAATGATACCTATTACCCCATAATTTCTTCAGATATTCCCGCAGTGCCTGCTCACGGGGGTTGTTCCCTGGGTGATAAAAAACCTCTCCTTGTAAATCATCGGGAAGGTAATCTTGAAAAGCAAAGTTTTGGTCGTAATCGTGAGCGTATAGGTAGTCTTTGCCATAGCCCAATTCTTTCATCAGCTTAGTAGGAGCGTTGCGCAAATGAATAGGCACAGGCAAATCTCCGGTTTGTTTCACTACCTGCTGTGCCTTGCCAATCGCCTTGTATGAGGCATTGCTCTTAGGCGATGACGCCAAATAAATAGCACATTGGCTCAAGATGATACGAGCTTCAGGATAACCTATCGTAGTTACTGCCTGAAAAGTGTTGTTAGCCAATATCATTGCTGTGGGGTTCGCATTCCCAATATCTTCGGAAGCTAGTATAAGCATACGCCGTGCAATAAACTTCACATCTTCACCGCCCTCAATCATTCGGGCAAGCCAATACACCGCCCCATTGGGGTCGCTACCCCTAATAGATTTTATAAATGCTGAAATGATATCGTAATGCTGTTCCCCCGTTTTATCGTAAAGCACTGTGTTTTTTTGAACCAAATGTAGCACACTATCATTGGTAATCACTACAGGTTCTCCTATGGGGATAGCATTCACAATAAGTTCAAAAGTATTCAGCAGTTTGCGCCCATCGCCCCCCGATAGCCGTAAAAGAGCCTCTGTTTCTTTTAGTACAATTTCTCTTTTTTTCAGCAGCTCGTCATTGGCAATGGCGTTGTGCAATAGCAGTTCCAAGTCTTTACGTTCAAAGGCATTGAGTACATACACTTGGCAGCGCGATAATAGTGCCGGTATCACCTCAAAGCTTGGGTTTTCAGTAGTAGCACCTATCAGCGTAATCCAACCCTTCTCTACCGCCTGCAACAGCGAGTCTTGCTGGGTTTTATTAAAGCGGTGTATCTCGTCTATAAACACAATGGCATTTTGGTGAGTAAACAACCCACCTCCTTGTTTGCTTTGGTCTATCACCTCGCGCACCTCTTTAATGCCCGAGCTAATGGCACTCAAGGTAAAAAAACGCCTATTGCTTTGCTGGGCAATAATATTGGCAAGCGTAGTTTTACCTGTACCAGGAGGTCCCCAGAAAATAAGTGAAGGTAAAAAACCACTCTCTATCTGCTGTCGCAAAGCCCCTTGTGCGCCTACCAAATGCTCTTGCCCCACATATTGCGCAAGCGTTGTAGGGCGCATACGTTCTGCTAACGGAATAAACATCTTTATAGTCTCACTTTATAAACTTACAAAAAAAACCGCTTTTTAGCGGTTCTTTTATAGTTCTGTATTTTGTAATTTCTTAAAACTTATAAGCTATTTTGATACCCAAATTAGGCTCTACTGCCCAAAACTTAGAATCTCCATTTACCTCTTTACCAAAGTTACGCGCAATATTAGCATAAGGAGCTATCACAAAAGTATCGTTGTAGTTAAATTGATAACCAGCACCCAAGCCCACTATAAACGAGTTCATATTCACCTTAGTAACTTCATCAGCATAGGTAAATTTACCAAAACGGGTTTTTATAAACGGATTGATGTAAGGGCCTGAATTACCATCAAGGTCAAAATAGTAGTTATATCCCAGCTTGAAGCTAGTACAGTTATATTTTTCACCACTTTTCTTAAAAAAGAAAGAATATTGGTCGTTTATGAACAATTCACCTTCTATTGATTGGTTGAATGCAACATAGTGCTCATACCCCAATTCTATTGATGAGAGCCAAATTACATTCAAAATGTTCAAATTCACTTGATGTTTAGGATAATCATCTTGTGCAAAGGTTTTTGCTGAAAAAACCAATAATATTACAGCTAAAACAATTTTTTTCATTCTATTATAAGTTTAAATTTACCGCAAAGGTATAAAATAAATCATTACTACCAAATTTAATTGTCAATTTTAACATAAATATAATAATAAAAGTCCGCTCTTATAGAAACGGACTTCACTATTTAAAACTAACTAAATTCACTTATGAAGCGTAATAATAACTTAAAAAAACACTAAAAAAAATACCTCCACAGTGAATACAAACGAAATATAAAAACACTGCTAAATATATTTCATTATACTAACAACACGGCAAAGATATATATTATTTTGAATATATACAAATAAAGTATAGAATAATTTTAAATTATTTTTCTATCCAAGAGGCATATTTCACGTAATTAGTTGAAGTTCTTGCTATTAACGCTCTTTGTTCCTCAGTAATATTTTTAATCTTTTTAGCAGGAACGCCTGCGTATAGGCTACCTTTTTCTATATGTGTATTCGGAGGCACTACCGCACCCGCTGCCACGATGCTATCACTTTCCACCACACAGCCGTCCATTACAATGCTGCCCATACCTATTAGCACATTATCTTCAATAGTACAACCGTGTACGATAGCATTATGTCCTATCGATACATTATTACCTATTGTAGTAGCGTGTGTTTGGTAAGTAGCGTGAATTACCACCCCATCTTGTATATTAGTATAATTACCAATCCTGATGCTATTCACATCACCACGAATAACCGCATTATACCATACAGTACAATGGTCGCCAAGCACTACATCTCCTGTAAGCGTAGCATTTTCTGCAAAAAAACAACCCTCACCATAGGTAGGCTGCTTCCCATTTACTTTTTTTACTAACACCTTATTAAATTTTGATTTGTGAATTATGATTTCTAATGTTAGTCATTTTAGTCACTATATTGCAATAGCTACTAATGATAAATGACTAACGCCTAAATACTATGTTTCAGTTTATCAATAATTTCTTGCAGTCCGTTTGTTTTTATCTCGAAGGTAGTAGCCAATAGCATTCCCAATTTCCCTTTAGGAAAGCCCTGAGAGCTAAACCATTCAAGGTAAGACACCGGCAAATCAGCAATCATAGTGCCCTCATATTTACCAAAAGGCATTGGGGTTGTAATAATTTCTTTAAGTATTTCGGGGTTCATAAAATCATCTACATTTTCCAATGTTATTATTTACTCCTATACACTTCTTTTTCTTTTCTGTATTTTTCTACTCTTTCAAAAAAAACATCTATAGGTTCTGTATCACTAGGGTGTTCTCGTGCCTCTTTAGCAGCACGAATATCTTCCATTTCCTCATACATTTCCACTAAACTCAATAACTCTCGGTATTCCTCAGCAGGAATTAATGCGAATGAATCACCCTCGTTATTAGTTAAAAACTGCGGAGTTTGAAAATTAATAGTATACATTTTTTATCATTAGTTAATTATAATAGTACAATTGCACTACATCTCCCCTCACTATCTCCATTATCTTTATCCCCAAAGCCTAAGTTGAAAAAACCTTCAGTCTTATTTCCCTACTTTCACTCGTTTCTTCTCCTCATTGCGTTCTATTTTATGAGTAGGACGCGTCCATTTAGGATTTTCACCTAATGAGTGGTATTGCGAATCAGCAGCTTCTACGGTAGTAGGTTGTGGATGTGTTTCAAATGGTTTCTGAATACGTATCCCCAGCTCGTTAAGCATACGCATATCCTCATTAATATCAGGATTAGGAGTGGTAAGCAGCTTGTCGCCCGCAAAAATAGAGTTAGCCCCTGCAAAAAAGCACAAAGCCTGTCCCTCTTGGCTCATTTGAGTACGTCCTGCCGATAGGCGCACTTGCGAACGAGGCATTACAATACGCGCCGTAGCCACCATACGCACCATTTCCCATATAGCCACAGGCTCAGCATCTTCTAAGGGAGTACCCTCCACAGGCACCAAAGCATTGATAGGCACCGATTCAGGTTGCGGATTTAGCGTAGAAAGAGCCACCAGCATATTAGCGCGGTCTTCAAGAGCCTCACCCATACCTATAATACCACCACTACACACCGTAATATTCGTTTTGCGTACATTCTCTATCGTCTGCAACCTATCCTGATAACTACGAGTAGAAATAATTTCTTTATAATAATCTTCCGAAGTATCAAGATTGTGGTTATAGGCATACAAGCCCGCTTCAGCCAAACGTTGAGCCTGATTTTCAGTAATCATACCCAAGGTACAACACACCTCCATATCCAGTTTGTTGATAGTGCGTACCATCTCCAAAACTTGTTCAAATTCAGGACCATCTTTCACATTACGCCACGCAGCACCCATACACACACGCGATGCCCCTGCCGATTTAGCGCGCAGCGTCTGTGCTTTCACCTGCGAAACGCTCATCATATCAGCATTTTCTATCTTCACTTCAGTTTCATAACGAGCCGATTGCGGGCAGTAAGCACAGTCTTCAGAACAGCCTCCTGTTTTTATAGATAACAAACTCGATACCTGTACCGAGTTTGGGTCGTGATATTTTCTGTGCACTGTCGCTGCTTCGTATAGCAGTTCCATTAGGGGTTTGTTATAAATAGCAATAATTTCTTCCGTTGTCCAATTATGGCGAGTGCCATCGTTATTACTACATTGGCAATTGTGATCACACATATCTCTTCTATTATTAGTCTTTTAATATTGATAATATTTTATCTACTTGTTCCTCTATTGTTAAGTGAGTGTTGTCTATAGTAATGGCATCATCAGCCTTGCGCAATGGCGATTCTTTACGAGTAGTATCCACGTGGTCGCGGTGTTTGATGTTTGCCAAAACCTCTTCAAAAGATACTTTTTCACCTTTCGCTTGCAATTCTTTAAAGCGGCGCTGTGCGCGTACTTCTTCCGAAGCAGTCATAAATATCTTTAGTTCGGCTTCAGGAAATACAACAGTTCCTATATCGCGCCCGTCCATTACTACGCCTTTTTCTTCGCCCATTTTGCGTTGTAAGTTCACCAAAAAAGTCCGCACTTCAGGTTGTTTAGCAATTTCGCTCACCCAGTTTGCCACATCTATACTGCGGATATTATCCTCAATATTTTTACCGTCCAAGTAAAGTTCCGAGAAACCCAAAGCTGGGTTATATACAAAATTGAATTTGCTGTGTCGCAAAGCCTTCATCAGAGGTTTTATTTCTACTCCTTGAGTAGAAACAAGTCCCTTTTCCAGCGCCAAGTAAGTAACGCCGCGATACATAGCCCCTGTATCAATATACACATAGCCTAAAGCTTTGGCTACCGCTTTGGCAGTAGTACTTTTTCCTGTTGATGAATAGCCATCAACTGCTATAATGATTTTTTTCATTATTTTTTAGTTTTTAGTTGTTATAGTATCGTTCTTAGTTGTCGTATCGGTAAGCTCTGTATTGCTACGCATTTTGTGCGATAGGTATCTACCCATATAATTTGCCAATAAGCCAAATACAATAACCGCAAATATGATGATACTCCAGCCTATCACTTTCTGTATCCGCTTATTGCGTCCCATTATTTCTTTTTTTATAGGAGAATCCATAAATCACAAAAGTAATATTCACATTGCAAAGGTACGAAATAATTTTTAATGTTTAGTGTTTAATGATTAATTTTTAGTCCTTAGCACCATTTGTCCTAATTCAAAATTCAAAATTTCTACGTTGATAAATTAGCGTTTCTTATTCACATTGTAGGAAGCTGTCCAAAAAGTCTTTAAAAGTACTACTT
>NZ_KB291274.1:4265-13094 GCF_000318275.2 Capnocytophaga sp. oral taxon 332 str. F0381 | reverse complement strand
CTTGTTTTAAGCTAAAACAAAACTTTTTGGACACTCTCTCACAAAACGATTTTTTGTGCGCCCCCCCTAATTCAAAATTCAAAATTCAAAATTCATAATTTCCTAAAAATTCGTTTTAACAAATAAAAACCATAAAACAACAATTAATTTTACTGATACCGTAATTATAAGAAACTATATTGATAATATTTTAATAAAATCTCAATTTTAAAGATTTTTTTCATTTGTAAACTAAAAATACGATAAAAAAAAGTTGTTAAATTATTTGGAAGTTTAGAAAAATCATTATATTTTTGTCCCGAGTTATTAAAATAATTAGCTATGATAAACACTAAAAAAATCTGCTTTGCACTATTTTTACTATATATAGTGCCTTTCGCATTGCGAGCGCAAGAACGCGAAATCACGGGTACAGTACGTGATGCCAACGGATTAGAAATGCTTGGTGTAGCCGTAACTGTAAAAGGAGAACAAAAGGGTACTCAAACCGACTTTGACGGAAAATACCACATCAAAACCGAAAAAGGTAAAACCCTTGAATTTAGCTTCCTCGGTATGAAAACCAAAACCTTTGTGGTAGGAGGCAGCAATCGTATCGATGTGGTACTCGAAGAAGAAACTCACGATTTAGAAGAAGTAGTAGTTACAGGCGTGGGTGTAGCTACCGACAAACGAAAAGTAGCTATCTCGGTAGATGCCGTCTCAGAGCAATCGCTCAAAAAAATACCTGTTAAAAGCATAGACGATGCTTTAGGCGGAAAAATAGCTGGAGCTCAAATACAATCTATGTCAGGACAACCAGGGCAGCAAGCTAATATCATCTTGCGAGGTATCAACTCTTTAGGTAGCACACAACCAATGATAATGGTAGATGGTGTGCAGGTAAACGCTACCAATGCCAGCGTAGGATTTGATAGTAGCAACGTTTCCTCTCGCCTTTCCGATTTAGACCTCTCCAATGTAGAACGCGTAGAGGTTATACAAGGTGCTGCCGCAGCCACTATCTATGGGGCTCAGGGTGCCAATGGCGTTATACAAATATTCACCAAGCGAGGCAAAAAAGGACAGCGCACCGAGTTTTCTTATAACTCATCGCTCAGCCTTGATAATGCCCTTAGTGGAAACCTAACCTATGCAAAATACCACTACTACAAAACCGATACCGAAGGCTATATAGTAGATGGCAACAACCGCCGCATAAAAGTAGACCCCTCTACTGGATATTGGACACTCCCCGATGAAACTGTAGATGGCAATACCATACTAAACAAACCTTACAAAGAAAAAACTTACGACCATCCCAAACAGTTTTACAAAACTGCCTACACCTATCAGCAATCACTCAATATTACAGGGGCTACAGGCAATGTAGATTACGCTTTGGGTGCTACCTTGTTCAACCAGAGCAGTACCACCTTTGGGCGCTATCTAAAGAAGAATTTCAACGCCAACTTTGGAGTAGAACTCTTCAAGAATTTCACCCTGCGTTCAGGTACCCAGCTCATTACCAGCAACAACACCGCCAGTGATATAAACGGGCGCGATACTACCTATGGCTCGTCCAATGTATACAGAGCTTTCCCCTTTGTCGATATCAATTACATCACCACAGCAGGCACTCCCTTTGTCAATTTTCACCCAGGCGAAAACTCAGTAATGCCCGCCTATATGTATCACTTCCGCACAAGCAATTCCGATGTAAATCGTGTAATACAAACTATTAGTGCCAATTACAAGCTATCACAGCATATAGATTTAGATTACAAGTATGGCTTAGACCATACCCGCTATGAAAACCGAGACTTCGTCAAAAACCAAACCAAAACCACTACCCCCAGCAAAGGTATAACCCCTTATGTAGGGCAACTTAGTGTATCACAAACACGCACTACCTTCCAAAACTCTTTGCTTAACTTATTTGCACGTTTTGATTTTGAAAAAGATTTTAAGTGGAACTTCCCGCTGCAATCCACCACACAGCTGTCGTATGATTGGCGCAAAACTACTGATTATTTGCACCAAAGCGTAGGTACAGGCTATGGGCAAGAACCTCCTTTCACCATTAGTAATGCCAACTCTGCTACCTCCGAAGATTATACCCAAGAGTTCGTTACCTTTGGCTGGCTGGTAAACCAAAAGTTTGATTATAGTAACCTATTCGGTTTCTCAGTAGGGGTACGTTCAGATTACTCATCAGCCTTTGGTAAAGGAGGAAAACCATTTACTTTCCCTCGTGGCGATGCCTATTTGCGCCTTTCCGAATTTATAAAAAACGACCATATTTACGACCTCAAATTGCGCGCTGCTTATGGCGAAGCTGGTATTCAGCCCAATGCTTACGACCGCTTGCTAAGCCTCTCTAATGCCAAATTTGGCACACGTGGATATTACTACTTGCCTACTACCGCGCGCAATCCCGAATTAGGCGTAGAAAAAACACGAGAATTTGAGGTAGGGGTAGATTATACCTTCCGCTTGGGCGAACGTTGGTTCCATCGTATAGGAGGTACAGCTGCCTATTGGGCTCGCAAGTCGCAAGGCTCTATTTACGACATCAGCACTCCCCCTTCTTTAGGAGCTAACAAAATTAAAGACAACGCTATTAGCCTCTCCAGCAATGGGCTGCAACTATCGTTAGACCTCAACGTATTTAGCAATGACCAAATAGATTGGAACTTCGCTACCCGTTTCAGCAAAGGAAAAACTATGGTAGATGAAATCTCAAACCACAAAACCATAGTAGTAGGAGCAGCAGGCTCTGGGCAAACCTCTATCAAAGAAGGAGAACCCGTAGGCGCATTCTATGGCTTCAAACCGCTTACCTCGCTCACTCAAACCAATTCTAAAGGAGTGCGATATATTGCTGATGCCGACCTCAATAAATACGAAATCGTCAATGGTTACGTAGTCAATAAAACCGATAAAACCGTAATGTTCACTACCGAACAAGAACGCATCGGCGATGCTACCCCAGATTTTACAATGTCGTTTTTCAACGATATTACCCTTTATAAAAAACTAACACTATCGGTACAGGTAGATTGGACACAAGGCGGAAATATATACAACGCCAGCAAACAGTGGATATATAACGACAAAATACACGCCGATTTTGAAAAACCTGTTACCATAGGCGGGCAAACAGCTCCCTTTGTAGCGTATCACCATAGTTTTTACCAAACAGCTCGCAGCAATGCCTACTTTGTAGAAGATGGTACTTATGTGCGATTGCGCAACGTTTCGCTAAGCTATGATATGGGTAAAATATTAGAACATACTTTTATAAAAGGGCTCACCATTACCGCTTCGGCTCGCAACTTGCTTACTTTTACTAACTATTCAGGTGTCGACCCCGAAGCTGTGGGTACCAATGTAAATAACCCGCTCTATCGCGGTATCGACCTTTGGACATTCCCCAATACTCGTAGCTATACTATGGCGCTCGCTATCAGATTCTAACCCCATTAAAATAATACAACAATGAAAAGATTATATATACTCACAGTATTGTCTCTATGGCTCACCAGCTGTAGCAAAGACAGCTTAAACCTTGAAAATCCCAACGAAAAAGGCTTAGAAACTCTTAAAACCGAAGAAGGTATCGAAAAATTTACCATAGGCACTTACGAGCCCTTGCGTTATCGCTACAGGGTGAGCAACTACACTTGGGCTGCCCTCACGCTGCACAACCTTATGGGCGATGCTACTTCGGCTTTTGCAGGCAATTTAGGTTTCAGAGCAGGAAATACTCCCTACACTATCACACGCCCCAATGGAACAGTGGTACCCTCTACATTGGGAGCTTCTCAAGCTACTATTTTTGAAATTGACAATACCCGCGATAAAGGTGAAGATAATGGTATGCACAACGAGTGGAGCGCTCTTTATGGGCTTATTGGGCATTGCAATGTAGCGCTACAGCTGCTCAATAACAACGAAGTAGCTTTTCAAGGTGCTGATGCCAATACCAAGCTGAAAACCTACAAAGCGTGGTACTTGTGGTGGAAGGGCTTCGCTTATTCGCGATTAGGTTCTCTCTATAGCAAAGCCGTGATTACAAACCAATACAACCAACTCAGCAATAACTATCAGCCTCGTGAAAACGTCATTGCCGAAGCTACTCGCCTTTTTACCGAAGCTCAAAACATTCTTGGCACCATTAGCGAAAGTGATGCTACTTATATAGAACTCTTCAAACTCTTTGTCCCTTCGCATTTTCAAGTAGGCAAAGGGGGCGTACTAAGTCCGCAAACGTTTATTAGGCAAATCAATACCTATAAGGCACGTAATATCTTGGTAAATAAATACGCTACCGACCTTACTGCTGCCGACCTTGCCGAAATAGAACAATTGTGCAACAATGGTATTCAGGCAAACGATATTATCTTTACAATGCGTGCCCACCCCGATGCTTCACTGTGCTTTGTTGCTACCGACTATTGGTCGCCTTCTATGATGACTACCACTTGGGAATACCCCTCAGAACGCTGGGTTCAGGACTTTAAGGCTGGCGACAACCGCTTTACGCGCAATCTCCACCGCCGCTCCGAACCTTATTTCAACCCTCGTGGGCGCGGACTATCATTAGGCACTCGTTATGAATTTGTAGATGGTGCCGATTATGCGAGCTCTACCCCTGGGCAAGCCGAAATGCCTTTTGCTTGTACCTATGAAGAAAACCAATTGATGCTTGCCGAAGTGAAAATACGACAAGGCAATACCGATGCTGGTTTGGCTCATATAGATGCCGTACGCAATTACCAAAATGCACAATTGGCTGCGGTAGCTGGCACAGGACTATCTCAAGCGCAAGCATTAGAAGAGTTACGCCGTGAGCGCCGCATAGGGCTCTTCCTTAAAGGTACTCCTTTTTACGATGCGCGCCGCTGGGGGCTGCTAAAGCCTTTGGCACAAGGCGGAGGCAGGCATAATGCCATTGTATTAGTAGAGGCTGATGGTACCGTAGAACCCTGCACTATCGATTATCAGTACAAAGAATGGTTTGATGTACCCGCTTCTGAAACCGACTTCAACCCTCTGCGCTAAGTTGAACCCTCTCGTACAACCAACCCCTCTAAAATTAATCATTAATTATTGGCTATTAATCATTATTTTGTACCTTTGTGCTTTCAATTTTAAAATAAATGGAACATCTAAGAAAAATAATAGAAAGAGCGTGGGACGATCGGTCGCTTTTGCGTGAGGAAGAAGTGCAACTTGCTATACGCGAGGTAATTCACCTTTTAGATTTAGGTCAGGTGAGGGTGGCAACACCTACTAATAAGGGCTGGCAGGTCAACGAATGGGTAAAGAAAGCTGTTGTGCTTTACTTCCCCATACAAAGTATGAAAATAGCCGAGGTGGGTATCTTTGAATATCACGACAAAATACCTTTGAAACACGATTACGATGAAAAAGGCGTACGTGTAGTGCCTCCTGCTGTGGCAAGGCGTGGTGCTTATATCGCTAAAGGCGTAATCCTGATGCCAAGCTATGTGAATATAGGAGCTTATGTAGATGAAGGCACAATGGTAGATACGTGGGCTACCGTAGGTAGCTGTGCCCAGATAGGCAAACACGTGCATTTGAGTGGTGGTGTAGGTATTGGAGGCGTGTTAGAACCCTTGCAAGCCGCCCCAGTAATTATTGAAGACGGAGCTTTTATTGGCTCTCGTTGCATAGTGGTAGAAGGAGTGCGTGTAGGCAAAGAAGCAGTATTAGGAGCTAATGTAGTGCTAACGGCTTCTACCAAAATTATTGATGTTACAGGCACTGAGCCTAAAGAGATAAAGGGCTATGTACCAGAACGCTCGGTAGTAATCCCCGGCAGTTATACCAAAGAGTTTCCCGCAGGAGCATACCAAGTGCCTTGTGCGCTTATCATTGGGCAACGAAAGGAGTCAACCGATAAGAAAACATCGCTCAATGAAGCACTCCGCGAGTACAACGTATCGGTGTAAATTGTGATTTTTGAATTATGAATAGAGGCTGTCCAGAAAGTTAAGGACAGCCTCTTTTTTTTATCTAAGAATAAGTGTTACCAAGTCTTTCAGCAGGTCGGCTTGGGAGGCATTAGCAGTGCCCACCCCTTTGCTTTTCACATCAATAGTGCGCAAGCCGTTGATGATAGCACTTACTTTTTTCATTGGGTAGAGCTGCGCCGCAGTGCGGTATTCTTTTATAAAAAAAGCGTTTTCTTTTAGAGCAGTAGCGGCAGCCTTATCGCTTTGGTCGGTAAGACCGTGAAAAGCCAATAGTTTTTGGAAGAAAGTATATAGTACCGATAAGGTTACCACAATAGGGTTATCAGTAGGATTATCGCCAAAGTGCTTGATGATGCGCATCACCTTGATTTCATCTTTGGTAGCAAAAGCACTTTTTAGTTCGTAATTGTTAAAATCTTTGCTGATACCTATATTTTGCTCAATCACTTCAGGAGTAATTTCGCTATTTTTAGCAATGATGAGTGCCAGCTTGTCTATTTCGTTTTGTATGCGGCTCAGGTCATTACCCAAAAAGTCTACCAGCATTTGTATAGCTTTAGGTTGTATCAGCAAGTGTTTTTTCTTCACTACATCAGGAAGCCAAGAAGCTATTTGGTATTCTTTTAGCTTGTCGCTCACCAGCACACAAGCCTTGTGTTTTTCCAATGTTTTGGTTAGTTTTTTGCGAGCGTCCAATTTTTCGTATTTATAACAGAAAACCAATACCGTAGAAGGAGTAGGGTTTTCTACATAAGGTACCAATTGGTCTATAGTAGCCTTTAGTTTTTGAGCTTCTTTTATGATAATTACTTGTCGTTCAGCTATCATTGGGAAACGGCGAGCATAGTCTATAATAGCAGGCACAGTTACATCTTGCCCGTATAGCACCAGCTGGTCAAAACCTTTTTGGTCTTCTTGCAGTAAGTTATTTTCTATATAATCGCTTACGATGTCTATAAAATAAGGTTCTTCCCCCATAAGGAAGTAGATAGGGGCTATTTCACCTTTCTTGATGGCAGCTATAATTTTTTTAACTTCTTCTTTCATAGTGCAAAAATAATAAAAAAATACTATTTTTGCACCTATGAACGCATTAAATTTTAAAACCTACGATTTCCGTTTCAGAAAGCAAGCAGGCAAAATAGAGATTTACGATATTATCAGGCGTAAATATGTAGTGTTGCAACCCGAAGAATGGGTACGGCAGCACGTGGTGCGCTTTCTTATCAACGAGAAAGGATATCCACAAGCACTTATCAATGTAGAAAAAGAACTCCTGCTCAACGGACTTACCAAGCGTTATGATGTAGTAGTATTTGCCACCGATGGCAGTATAGAAGTGGTGGTAGAGTGCAAAGCAGCTACGGTAGCCATCACTCAAGAAGTATTCGACCAAATCGCACGTTACAATCTCAGTCTTAGGGCACGTTATTTGATGGTTACCAATGGGTTAAATCACTACTATTGCCAAACCGACTATCAGGCGCAATGCTATGTATTTTTACCCGATTTACCTTCTTATCATTAAAGCCCCCACTGGCGCAAGCTTGCAGCTCGTACCCAATTCACAATTCTCTCCCCGTCCTACCTGTTCCACTTGTCGCACAAGTCCCATAATCGCCCGTGTGGCTCACACCCCATAGCTCCACCAATTCAAAATTCAGAATTCAAAATTCAGAATTCCTGCAGCTGGTGCCCAATTCACAATTCCCAATTCATAATTCCTCCTGCTGGTGCGAGCTTGTAGCTCGTACCTAGTATTCTTAGAGCTTCCAGCTCTGTTATATTCTTAAGCACAAGCTAGAAGCTTGCGCTAGCGGTAATTAACATTTTTCCGACATCTTTTAGGTGCGCTACATAGCCTTTAGAAGCTTCCACCAAAGATGCTGCATTGAAATGCAGATAATATTTTTCGATAAATTCGGTAATTGGTTTGTTTGCCATTTTTCTCTACTTTTAATTATATTTTATATTCTTTTTTAAAATCTTTAAATTCAATCCATAGCCCGACAGCAAGAAACAACGCCAGCACGCCCCAGAATATAGCGAAATAGAGGTCAGTATTACTTGTTTCCTTCTCTTTTTCGTATTTCAATGATGATGCTGGATTTATATCATGGACAGATGGATTGTCTTTTAGATAATATACTTCCACCACAGGGCTTTCTGGCAATTTTGAAGTTGATTGTTCGCCTTCATATTCTACACCATTTACTTCATATTTATATTTAATACTGTATGTTTTTATGGGTACTTTGGCAATTTTCACTGTATGCTCTGTATAGACACTATCATAAACAGCAGTAGTTTTAGTGTTTTCTTTTATCAAAGCCTCATATTCCGCAACTTTTTCCTTATTTGAGCCTTCTATATAGTCTCCAGCACAAGTTTTACATGCTAAACTGGCAAGTATAGCCATCAATAAACCTTTCCAATTCTTGAAAATAAAGTTGATTATCATCATAAGCTTAAAAATTTTAATTAGGGCAAAAATAAGAATAATTATTTACAAATTCTGTTTTTACTCTATCTATGTTATAAAATCCTTATGCTGGTGCGAGCTTCCAGCTTTTTTATTTTTTAGTACAAGCAGCGGTGCGCGGAACTGTTCTTCTTTAACAACACATTTGAAATATTAGGGGCTTCTTTACGTTATTTAGAGCGCTTTATAGGCTTAAAAAACTCTTTTCTCTATGTTAGGTAAAGGAAAATAAGGTTTTAGTCATTTTGTATTTTACTAATAGTTAAGTTGTTGTGCTTTTAACAACACATCTGATACATTACCAACAACTAGAATATTACCTATATAATTCCCCTGCTGGCGCAAGCTTGCAGCTTGTGCCCA
>NZ_KB291274.1:2008-4245 GCF_000318275.2 Capnocytophaga sp. oral taxon 332 str. F0381 | reverse complement strand
TGCAGCTTGTGCCCAATTCAAAATTCAGAATTCACAATTCTCTTTACATCCCCCACACATCACTACTGCACACTGCCCCCCTCTCTTTTGGAGAGGGGGAACGGGGGTGAGGACTCCGCTGGCGCAAGCTTGTAGCTTGTGCCCAATTCAAAATTCTCTCTCCTGTCCCCCACACAGCACTACTGCGCACTGCCCCCCTCTCTTTTGGAGAGGGGGAACGGGGGTGAGGACTCCTCTGGCGCAAGCTTGCAGCTCGTTCCACAATTCAAAATTCAAAATTCATAATTCATAATTCATAATTCAAAATCGCTGCAAAGGTAATTTTTTTTGGCTATATTGTCAAGATATTGTACCTTTGCATTTAGAAGTTACTCAGAAAATAAGTACAATCAAATAAAATAAATCATTACCTTATCTTCTTGTAATTCCTGTATCTTCTTTATTTAAAACAGATTATAAAAGTAGTTTCAATTTTTTTTCAAAAAACCACTAATTTGCTGTGTCTCCCAAAGTAACCTCAGTGAGTTCTTTCTCATCAGGAAGTGGTGCATAGTGGCGATGCAGGTTCTCCCCACTGCTGATAATATCTTCCCAATCCCGCCCTAAAGTATCGGATAAAAATCATTCGCTCTACATTAGGATCACGCTTGATAAGTATTTATATATTGAAGGACTACTCATCAACTATTTTTTATTTAGAAATTCTTTTATCTGCTCTTCAGTACGATTATATTTCTTTTTATAGCTATATATTTCAATCTTTTTTAGAGAATTATTATAAAAAATAGGGTTTAAGTCTCCGTTTTTTATATCATCATAAATATAAAGGTTTTCTAAACTATTAAAATCTTTTATAAATTCTAAATTATCAACCTTATCAATAAATAAATTTTTAATATTACTTTCTTTTAAAGACTCCAGGTAAATGTTCTTACTCCTAAGAATTGTTAAAGAGCTAATTTTATCGCATTGATTAATAGCATTGATGTCTTTCAACTTTGGCAGATAGTCAAGTTTGAGATGCTCCAAATTAGGTAAATATTGCAATCCCTCTATAGTTGGAAGTGAACCGTGTGTCAGTTCTAAATTTTTTAATGTATTTATTTCTGATAAAAAAACACAATCGGTATGGTTTAAATGCCATAAATGCAAGGTTTCAAGATCGTTTAGATTTTGAAACCTTGCATTTCCTTCTAAATGATTTTTAGAAAAATGAGTGTATAGATATGTTATAGATGTTAATTGAGTATGATCTAAAGGTATGCTATCATACCCCGCATACGAAAGACGCTTTAAATGCTTAAGAATATAAATTCCATCAATATTAGAGTTTTTTCCTATGCGTACAGAGAAGTTAAGGGTTTCAATATCAGGATATAGAGACAAAGCTGATAAATCAATATCAGGAATTTCAAATCCTTCTTGCCTAAGAGTAATAGATTTTATTCTCTTATTTTTTGCATAAGCAACTCCCTCTAACAATAAGTTATAAGGGACATTAAGACTATTTGTAAAATCTAATTCAAAATTCATAAAATTTAATGATGTTTCTTCTTTATATCTTTATCTAACTCTTCTCTTAATTCTTTAGCTAATCTATCAGCTTCTAATCTTTTATCTTTTGTTAAATTCTTGTATGCGGTGCTACCTGTGACAATAGAATTTTCTAATCTATCCTTTGGTATATAAGCTTTATTTTTTTCCACTTTTAGCATAAGCTCCTTCATTTTCCAATGCTTTATACTCAACAGCTTTTCCTAACTCATTATCTCCATTTGTACTCATATGTGCCTTGCCCACTACAGTTCTTTTTTGCTTTTTTCCATCTATTTCAACTTCTTTATTTGTTCTCTCCTCAATAGATTCATTCATACGACCAATTTCACCTTTTCCAACATAAATCTTACCGTCACTAAGTTTTATCATATACGCCCCTCCTGTACCTGCAAGTCCAAAAACATCCACCTCTGTATTACAATCAAAAGTATACCCATAGAAATTAGGGTTATTCCCAACTAGCCTTATCGGGTCTTGGCTAATATAAGTACCGCTTTCAGGAGAGTAATACCTAAACCTATTATAAGCTAACCCTATTTCCTCATCATAATACTGTCCTTGATATAAGAAAGGAATAAACGAACTATCACCAGCAATAGCATTCCCATAAAGGTCTAATTCTCGTGTCCATACCTTTTCTCCATTCTCATCATACGCCTCATACGGCGTTCCTAAATGGT
>NZ_KB291274.1:953-1988 GCF_000318275.2 Capnocytophaga sp. oral taxon 332 str. F0381 | reverse complement strand
CCTCATACGGCGTTCCTAAATGGTCGGTGAGGATACTATACGATTTACATTTACTCTGATATGTTTTCTTTTATAAAATCATCAAAATCACTATAAAAAGTATTTAGTTTTTCTTCTTCATCAATAAATAAAGTGTTGTAAACTATATTCCAAGGAACTGGATGATCAAACTTATCATCATATTTCTTATAAAGCCAACCATTAAAATTATAAACAAATTCCTTATCAATTATTTCTTCAACACCTTCATCTATTTTAGCTCCAATATAACCTAATATATAGTAGTAAAGATTGTTTAAATTCTTTTCATTACCAAAAAACATCTCATATTTTATTTTTAACAAATAAACTAAATCAATTATTGTTCTTTTCATTTTCACTCTTATTACCATTCTAAAATTTCTAAATTTTGTATGTTATAACTATGATTTAAATGGTATTCTAAATCATCAAGCCAATCATCATATTTAATTCCGTTGGGATTCAGATTGTCAAAAATTGTATCCTCAACCTTTATACCCTGATGATAATAATTGGTTCCAATTGTGTCATTCTTTTTTGATTTGACAAATGGAGCATTTGTATTTCGAATTTCAATATGTTCACCAACAATTCCCTCTTTTTTCATTTTAGTTTTTAGGTCATTTGCAAATGTTTTACATTCAAATAATTTATTAGCTCCTTTTGCAGTTTGAGCTAATTTTCTTGTTTTTGCAACATCACAATCCAACCCCCAGACATCAATCCAAGTATTATTATCTCCTACATACCCATACAAAGTAGGGTTTCCTCCAGCAAGACCTATTGGGTCTTGTGAAATATAAGCCCCTGTCTCAGGGTTATAATACCTAAACCTATTATAAGCTAACCCAATCTCCTCATCATAGTATTGCCCTTGATATAAGAAAGGAATAAACGAGCTATCACCAGCAATAGCATTCCCATAAAGGTCTAATTCTCGTGCCCACACCTTTTCTCCATTTTCATCATACGCTTCATATGGCGTTCCTAAATGGTCGGTGAGGATGCTATACG
>NZ_KB291274.1:0-933 GCF_000318275.2 Capnocytophaga sp. oral taxon 332 str. F0381 | reverse complement strand
AGGAGTTCTCATCAAACACCCAAGTGATAAGATTTTCTGTTATAGGCTCATCCTACTACCAATAATTTTTCCCAATCCGCCCTAAAGTATCGGATAAAAATTCATATAAAATAGGACGTTTTTAATAAAATTTAAAAAGGATATTTTATAAGTTCGTAAGAGTTCAAAGTTATTTCCTCTACTTTATTATCTAATTGTTCCTTTTCATATGGATTTTCAAAGAAAAAACAGACACTCTTATATTCAGGAATAATAAAAAAATTTTCATCATTATCATATATAATATTGGGGTATTTTTTCAATAATTCTCCAAGTGTACTTCCTATTCCTATACCTTTAAATTTACCTAAATAATTATTTAAAACAGATATTTGTGCAATTTTATTTTTAAATAAATTGATATTTACAATAAGATTTTCATCAAATGAAAACCTTAAGAAAAAATTATTAGATAACTCTATATCTAAAATACCATTCTTATAGCCATATTTCCATACATCTTGAAGGCTTTCTAATGGTTGTTCCAAACATATATTTCCTATATAATTTGGATTTATTTCTTGACAAAAAAAATCTCTTGACATAACTCTTAATGATTGTGTTCTAATTCCTGCCAAATATATGTAGTTTTACCTTTTTCATCTATTCCATTTTCTATAAAATGTCCTCTATTACCATTATAATCATAGAAGAGACAATTGTCTCCTTGATATTTATAATCTGTTGGATCTATAACTTTTATTGTTCCTTTTGAACTAGTTGATATTTTATAGTATGGTCCCTCAGTATAAGTTCCCGACGGCATCAGGAACTTTATAAATCGTCTCTGTTTGGTTATAGGTGGCAGAGGCAAGATTTCCCACTAATCTTTTGCACTTAAAGGATATTTTTTTAAATTCATTAAATATTTATCCTTTAGTTCTGATACTTTTT
>NZ_KB291273.1:14900-15196 GCF_000318275.2 Capnocytophaga sp. oral taxon 332 str. F0381 | reverse complement strand
TGTTATCGGTACTCCTACGAATGTAGCTAAATTGTACCTCTTTGTCGGTAGGGGTAGCCGTGCCATAATGGTCGTTATCATAAACACTGCCTACTATTTGAGGTTCGTTACTATAGGTAACGGTGTAAGTATCGTCTTGTGCAGTAAGGGGTATGGTAGTGCTTGTGGTAGTTGCCGTTGTGGTGCTTGTTGTGGTAGTAGAAGTTGATGTGGTGGGTGTCGTTACAATTACAGTGGCAGTAGCAATGGCAAAATGAGTAGGATCTTTAATATCTCTGATTTTATAATATACATAA
>NZ_KB291273.1:14504-14880 GCF_000318275.2 Capnocytophaga sp. oral taxon 332 str. F0381 | reverse complement strand
GGGTTATCGTAGTACTTGTGGTAGTAGTAGGTGTGGTAGTAGAAGTTGATGTTGTAGGCGTTTCAGTAGTGGGTGTTGTAGTTTTAGGCAGTACTATTACGGTGGCAGTAGCAGTAGCAGAATTAGTAACATCTTTAATATCTCTGATTTTATAATATACATAATGACGACCAACAGCTAAACCTGCAGGAAGTCGGAGCATTCCGCCTCGTGCTGTACTGATATACTTGCCGTTGTTATCGGTACTCCTACGAATGTAGCTAAATTGCACCTCTTTGTCTGTAGGGGTGTCCGTGCCATAGCGGTCGTTGTCATAAACACTGCCTATAATTTGAGGGTTGGTGCTATAGGTAACGGTGTAAGTATCGTCTTGAGC
>NZ_KB291273.1:14130-14484 GCF_000318275.2 Capnocytophaga sp. oral taxon 332 str. F0381 | reverse complement strand
GACCCACAGCTAAACCCACAGGAAGTTGGAGCATTCCACCTCGTGTCGTACTGATAAACTTTCCGTTGTTATCAACACTGCTACTGAGTTTTAGAAATCGCACCTCTTTATCTGTAGGGGTAGCCGTGCCGTAATGGTCGTTATCATAAACACTGCCTACTAATTGAGATTCAGTGCTATAGGTAACAGTGTAAGTATCGTCTTGAGCAGTAAGGGTTGTGGTAGTACTTGTGGTAGTAGTAGGTGTAGTTGTGGTGCTTGTTGTAGTAGAAGTTGATGTGGTAGGTGTCGTGGTTTGGGGTAGTACTATTACGGTGGCGGTAGCAGTAGCAGAGTGGGTAACATCTTTAATAT
>NZ_KB291273.1:13423-14110 GCF_000318275.2 Capnocytophaga sp. oral taxon 332 str. F0381 | reverse complement strand
TACTGATATACTTTCCGTTGTCATCGGTACTCCTGCGAACGTAGCTAAATTGCACCTCTTTGTCTGTAGGGGTTGCTGTGCCGTAGCGGTCGTTATCATAAACGCTGCCTACTAATTGAGGGTCGGTGCTATAGGTAACGGTATAAGTATCATCTTGAGCAGTAAGAGTTGTTGTGGTGGGTGTAGTAGTTACAGTTGATGTGGTAGGTGTAGTAGTAGTAGAAGTTGATGTTGTGGGTGTTTCGGTAGTAGGTGTCGTAGCTTGGGACAGTACTATTATAGTAGCAGTAGCAGTGGCGAAATGGGTAACATCTTTAATATCTCTAATCTTATAATATACATAATGGCGACCCACAGCTAAACCCGCGGGGAGGTGTAACATTCCGCCTCGTATCGTACTGATATACTTTCCGTTGTCATCGGTACTCCTACGAATATAGCTAAATTGCACCTCTTTATCGGTGGGCGTTTGGGTGCCGTAGCGGTCGTTATCATAGACGCTGCCTACTATTTGAGATTCAGTACTATAGGTAACGGTGTAAGTATCGTCTTGAGCAGTGAGGGTTATCGTAGTACTTGTGGTAGTTGCAGTTGATGTGGTAGGTGTCGTAGTAGAGGTTGATGTGGTGGGCGTTTCAGTAGTAGGTGTCGTGGTTTGGGGCAGTACTATTACGGTGGCAGTAGCCG
>NZ_KB291273.1:12977-13403 GCF_000318275.2 Capnocytophaga sp. oral taxon 332 str. F0381 | reverse complement strand
CGTCTTGTGCAGTAAGGGGTATGGTAGTGCTTGTTGTAGTAGAAGTTGATGTGGTGGGTGTCGTTGTAGTAGAAGTTGATGTGGTAGGCGTTTCCGTAGTAGGTGTCGTAGTTTGGGGTAGTACTATTACGGTGGCAGTAGCAGTAGCAGAATTAGTAACATCTTTAATATCTCTGATTTTATAATATATGTAATGACGACCCACTGATAAACCTGCTGGAAGTCGGAGCATTCCGCCTCGTACCGTACTGATATACTTTCCGTTGTTATCGGTACTCCTACGAATGTAGCTAAATTGCACCTCTTTATCGGTAGGTGTTTGGGTGCCGTAATGGTCGTTATCATAAACACTGCCTACTGTTTGGGGTTCGCTGCTATAGGTAACAGTGTATGTATCGTCTTGTGCAGTAAGGGGTATGGTAGTGC
>NZ_KB291273.1:0-12957 GCF_000318275.2 Capnocytophaga sp. oral taxon 332 str. F0381 | reverse complement strand
TAGGGGTAGCCGTGCCGTAGCGGTCGTTATCATAAACACTACCTACTGTTTGAGGTTCGTTGCTATAGGTAACAGTGTAAGTATCGTCTTGAGCTTCTATAAGAGTCTTTTTATTCTTTCCTAATAATATAGTAGAAAATAGTAGAAAAATCAATAATAAACTTTTTTGATATTGGTTAATCATAGTAGAAACTTTGGTTATTTAACACGACAAAGATACTACTTATTTTTATATTGCACAAGTTTTGTTTTTAGTTTTTTTTACACTTTAATTTGAATATTTTAACTATTTTATTTTCATTCTTTTCTTTCCTCTTATACTGTGAAAAGGTTGATTATCAAAAAAATCAATTTTGACAAAGTTCGTGAGAGGAGAGTAAAAATTATAGTATTATTGAGAAATGGAGAAATAAATTATTAAATCAAAATTCTTTGTTTAAATGAAGGGTAGTACCGAAAAACAATACTTTTTCACCGAAGCGTTTGCTTGCTTGGTTAACAAGTGCTTGCAGTTGTCCTTTTACAAACTCTTGTAAATCACTTGTACTACTCATTTCGTGATGAATAGCAAACTGAGCTTCTTCGGCTCCAAGTACTTTATAGACGCGCACTTTTAGTCCTTCTTGAGCTGCTAAAGTTGGTTCATAAACTGCAGCAAACCACTCTTGCCAGTCGGCAAGTACGCTTTGTTCTACTACTGCTGTTAAATTATATACATACATAACTATTTCATTTATTGTATTTCAAAAAATAATCCTTATCTTTGCATCATATTAAAAAACATTTCAAATTATGGCAAGTATTCGCAATTTAAAAAAAGAAATTAACTGCGTTTTGGGCGACATCATTGATGCTGTTCTATTCACAGGAAAAGCTAATACCGAAGAGGGTAAAAAATTATTAGGAGAAACCCTCAAATCTTATGACGGCTTAATGGATAAATTTGCTGAAAAAACAGCTGAAAACAAAGGAGTTCATTTCAAAAACTTAAGAAAACAATTTCAAGTAAAAGCTGGAGAACTCATCCAAAAGCTAAATAGTCTGTAGTCATAGTTAGTCGTTAGCGATTAGTCGTTAGGTAAATACAAAATTTAACAACTAACAGACTGATTTCTAACGACTAACATCAAATATTTTTCGGTATTCCTTAGCATTCTCCTTATGTTGCAAGTAAGTACGCGAAAACTTGTGGTAACCAAAATTCTCAGGATCAGCCACAAAAAAGAAATAATCGTGATTTTCAGGGTGCAACACCGCTTCTATTGATGATAAATCGGGCATAGTGATAAGCCCTATAGGCAAGCCATAATTTTGATATGTATTATAAGGATTCTCCAAACTCGTATGCACTCCCGTTACTCGTTTTATCACTAAGTTGTAATCTCCCGTATGGTGTTTCATTGCAAAAATAGCTGTAGGGTCTGCCTGCAACATCATATTGATATGCAACCGATTTAAATACACCCCTGCTATACGAGGGCGTTCATCTACTTTAGCCGTCTCCTTCTGCACTATCGAAGCCAGTATACACACCTCTACAGGCGTAAGTCCTTGTGCGGCAGCCAATGCCTTGCGTTCCTCAGTCCAATAATGAAGATATTCTTTTAGCATCCGATTGCGAAAATCTATTGCCGAAGTATTCCAATACAACTCATACGTATTAGGCACATACATCGCCAACGCAGTAGCTTCAGTAAAACCATTTTCAGCAAGAAAAGTAGGATCTAAAAAAGCTCGTAGCAGTGCTGTACTATCAGGTTCTATCTGTTGGGCTATCCGCCCTGCCAAATCTTCTATCCGCTCCTGATTGTTAAACTTCACTTTTATGGGAGTATTGCGACTACGCAGCGTACGTACTATCTCAATGTTATTCGCTCCTTTTTTAATAATATACTTCCCCGCTCTCACCCTATGAGAATAGCCCATTCGCTGTGCTATTTGCTCAAAAGCTAAGCTATTTTTTAGCAACGGACGTACTTTGTGCAATACATCGCTAAAATCAGCTCCTGTAGGAATATAGAGTACCACCTCTTTCTCGTTAAAAGCTGTATTACTTGCAAATACAGCACGATAAATAAAAAATCCTAGTACACCTATAATAGCTACTACAGCCAATATTATCCATTTTTTCATTGTCTATATATCTGTTTTATATATCTTTTTATATTTGATAACAAGCTCTCTCCTGCCTCTTCTCAATTTTATCATATTACTTGCTACTAATCATCCTAGTTATCCATTTTGGTATTAAGTAGATACCTATAAGGCAAGTTACCATTACGGGGGAATAAGAATGAGTGAAATAGCTTATCAAAATATGCCATACCAAAAAGAAACTCAATCCTACAAGATATACGCTAAGCGCTATTCTTGTAGCTTTTTCATTCTTTCTACACAAAAAAGCAATAAGTACTACAAAAGCAATTTGTCCTACAGAAGCTCCTACAAAATATTCAGGATGCTCATTAGCCAAATGGGCACTCTCTAAAATTTTTGAAAATTGCAACCATTGGGGTATCTTATCCACAAAATCAATATACCACTGCCAAAAAGAAATACTTTCTTCTAACTGATGAAGAGTATGTAACCCTATTATTGGTAGCCATAAATGTATATATTTATTTGTTTCCATATACTGATACTCATTTTCTTTCTTTTGAATATTGTTAAAAAAGTGTGTATTCTCCGCCTTTGTAATATTCAATAAATCCGTCTTCTAATAACTCAATATTCTCCACTTCCTTTCGCCACTGAAAGTTCTTGTTATCAGTAACAATATTATGTACCAATGTTACAGACACTTCAATCATATCAGTTATTATTGAAATTAGAAAGGGTTTCATTTTTGAAATCTTTTATCTGAAGGCAAAGGTACTAAAAAAAGAGAAAACCGAAAACTTTATACTTCAAAATATATAAAATCTTCGGTTTTTTTTAATACTATGAACACAAAAAAATACTCACTAATCACTGCTTTTCAGCAGCTTATCGTTAGCAAAACTAAGACTTATGCCCATCTTTACGATCGCGATCATTACGTGGTTTCCCATTTTGAGGTCTGTCTTGTCTAGGACGATCTTCTCTTGCTGGGCGATCTTCACGTGGTGGTCGTGGCAACAATGCCTTGCGTGACACTCTTGTTTTCTTAGTTTTAGGGTCGATACCAAGGTATTTTACCTCTATTATATCCCCTTCTTTAAGAACATCTTCTATTTTGTCTATTCTGTCCCACGATACTTCCGAGATGTGAAGCAAAGAATCTTTACCTGGTACAAACTCTACAAAAGCTCCAAATTCTACCAAGCGAACCACTTTCACTGTATAAGTTTCGCCTTCTACTGGTTCAAATTTCACTGCATTTACAGCATCTATAGCTTCTTGTATACCAGCTTCATCAGTACCTAAGATTTCTACAATTCCCAAATCACCCACTTCTTCCACCACAATAGTAGTTTTAGTACGAGCTTGCAAGTCTTGAATGTTCTTTCCTCCTGTTCCAATAAATGCCCCAATATATTCTTTAGGCATATCCATTTTCACAATCTTAGGAGCGTGAGGTTTCACTGTCAGATTTGGTTTTGCTATCGTATCAGTGATTTTACCCAAGATGTGCATACGCCCTTCACGAGCTTGGTTAAGTGCCTTCTCCAATATTTCGTAAGAAAGTCCTTTTATTTTGATATCCATTTGGCAAGCTGTAATACCATCTGCAGTACCCGTTACCTTAAAGTCCATATCACCCAAGTGGTCTTCATCACCTAAAATGTCTGAAAGCACTGCATAACGCTCACCATCACTAATAAGTCCCATTGCAATACCCGATACTGGTTTTACCATTTGCACCCCAGCATCCATTAGTGCCAAAGTACCCGCACACACTGTTGCCATCGATGATGAACCATTAGATTCTAATATCTCCGATACCACACGTACAGTATAAGGGCAATCGGCAGGAATCATACGTTTAAGAGCTCGTTGTGCCAAATTACCGTGTCCAATCTCACGGCGTGAAGTACCTCGCAACGGACGCGCCTCACCTGTAGAGAAAGGAGGGAAGTTGTAGTGCAAGTAAAAACGTTCTTCTCCTTGTTCTGAAGGTAAATCAATAACGTTTGCCTCACGAGAAGTACCCAAAGTAACCGTAGTAAGTGATTGGGTTTCACCACGTGTAAAGATAGATGAACCGTGTGCTGAAGGCAAATAACCTACCTCACACCAAATAGGGCGTATTTGGGTAGTATTACGTCCATCCAAACGAATATTTTCTTCCAATATAAGATTGCGTACAGCTTCTTTTTGTGCATCGCCAAAGTAACGACCTACAATAGGTGCAAGTTCTTCCAATTCTTCTTCTGTAAAGAGAGCCAAACACTCTTCTTTTACAGCGTCAAATTTTTCTCCACGCTCTTGTTTAGTAGTATTTTCTTTTGCAATTGCATAACATTTAGTATAAGCCAAATCATATACTTTAGCTTTTACTTCTTCATTTTCCACTTCTGGCTCATAAGTGCGTTTTACCGTTTTACCTACTTTTTCTGCCAAACGCAATTGCGCCTCAATGTGAGGTTTGATAGCTTCGTGAGCAAATTTTATAGCCTCTGCCATATCTTTTTCGCTCACTTCGTTCATCTCACCTTCCACCATCGCCACAAAATCCTTCGAAGCCCCCACCATTATATCAATGTCAGAAACTTCTAACTGCTCACGACTTGGGTTTATCACAAATTTTCCATTCACACGCCCTACACGCACTTCCGAAATAGGTCCATCAAACGGAATATCCGATACCGCCAAACAAGCAGAGGCTGCCAAACCTGCTAAGGCATCGGGCATTACATTCTCATCATGCGAGATGAGTTGTATCATCACCTGTGTTTCAGCGTGATAATCTTTAGGGAAAAGCGGACGCAATACGCGGTCTACTAAGCGCATCGTTAAAATCTCTTGGTCGCTGGGGCGTGCCTCACGTTTGAAGAAGCCACCAGGAAAACGCCCTGCCGCTGCAAATTTTTCACGATAATCTACCGTTAAAGGTAAAAAATCGGTTTCGGGGTTAATTTCGCGCGCAGATACTACTGTTGCCAATAGCATCGCATTACCCATTTGTACCACAACAGCACCATCGGCTTGTTTAGCCAATTTGCCTGTCTCGATGGTGATGGTACGTCCATCACCCAAATCGATGATCTCTTTTTTTACTTCTGGAATCATTTTTAATCCTAATTTTTAATTATTTGCGTTGTGTTGTTGTGTGCTGGGTCGCGAAACCAATGAAAAACTATTTCTTCTTATATTATACGAAAGGAGGCGCTGAAGCCTCCTCTCTTTTTCGTCTATTTTCTGATGTTTAACTCTTTGATAATTGCACGATATCTTTCAATATCCGTGTTTTTCAAATAGTCAAGCAAACTTCTGCGTTTACCTACCAATTTTACCAATGAACGCTCTGTGTTAAAATCCTTACGATTCACTTTCAAGTGCTCTGTAAGGTGATTGATTCTAAAGGTAAAAAGTGCAATCTGTCCTTCTGCTGAACCTGTATTGCTTTCTGAACCCGCGTACTTCTTGAAAATTTCCGCTTTTACTTCTTTTGTTAAATACATTCCAATATTATTTTAATGATTATTATGTACATTTTCCGGCTGCAAAAGTACAACCTTTTTTTTATATACGCAAATTTTATAACGAATATTTTCGGTAAAATCCTAAACTTTGGATAAAATCATACCTTTTAGAACTCTAAAAACAGCCTACTAACTAAATTCGCGTTCGCGGCGTTTGCGCTCGTTTTCGTCTAAATAAATTTTCCTAATACGCATATTCTTAGGGGTAACCTCTACGTATTCATCTTTTTGAATATATTCCAATGCTTCCTCAAGCGAAAATTTGATAGGCGGTGCCAATTTTACTTTCTCGTCAGACCCCGCAGCTCGTACGTTAGTAAGTTTCTTCGTTTTCGTCACATTCACCACCATATCGCCACTGCGTGAGTTTTCACCTATTACCTGCCCTGTATAAATCTCTTCACCTGGGAAAATAAAGAATTTTCCTCTATCTTGCAGCTTATCAAGCGAATAAGGTATGGCAGTACCTTGTTCCATAGAAATTAGCGAACCATTAATACGCCCTGCAATTTCTCCTTTATAAGGCTGAAACTCCAAGAAACGATGGTGAATAATTGCCTCACCTGCAGTAGCTGTTAGCAATTGGTTGCGCAAACCTATAATACCTCGTGATGGAATTATAAATTTGATAATCATTCGTTCGCCTTTAGGCTCCATACTTAGCATTTCTCCTTTGCGAAGTGTTACCAAATCTACTGCTTTACCACTTACATTTTCAGGTAAATCTATGGTTAATTCTTCTATAGGTTCACATTTCACTCCGTCAATTTCTTTGATAATTACCTGTGGCTGACCTATTTGCAATTCATACCCCTCACGGCGCATTGTTTCTATCAATACCGAAAGGTGCAATACCCCACGCCCATACACAATAAATTTATCGGCACTATCGGTAGGCTCTACACGCAAAGCCAAATTCTTTTCAAGCTCTCGCTCCAAGCGTTCTTTTACGTGTCGTGAAGTAACAAATTTACCATCTTTACCAAAGAAAGGAGAGTCGTTAATAGTGAAAAGCATACTCATCGTAGGCTCATCAATTGCTATGGTAGGCAATGCCTCAGGATTTTCATAATCAGCAATAGTATCGCCAATTTCAAAACCCTCAAGCCCTGCAATAGCACAAATATCACCAGCTTGCACTTCTTCTACTTTTTTACGACCTAACCCGTCAAACAAGTGCAGTTCTTTTATTTTTGATTTCACAACACTTCCATCGCGTTTCATCAGCGAGATATTCATACCCGCTTTTAAGGTACCGCGATGTAGTCTACCTATAGCAATACGCCCTGTAAAAGTAGAGTAATCCAACGAAGTAATGAGCATTTGCAAGCTGCCTTCCTCTATTTTAGGAGCGGGAATATGAGTAATAACCATATCTAGCAAAGGAGCTATGCTATCTGTTTTTTTATGCCAATCTTCAGACATCCAATTTTGTTTGGCTGAACCGTACACTGTAGGAAAGTCCAACTGCCAATCTTCCGCACCGAGTTCAAACATCAGGTCGAATACTGCTTCGTGCACCTCATCGGGCGTACAGTTTTCTTTATCTACTTTATTGATAACCACTATAGGTTTCAGTTTCATTTCAATAGCCTTTTGCAGCACAAAGCGCGTTTGTGGCATAGGACCCTCAAAAGCATCTACGAGCAACAATACGCCGTCAGCCATATTTAGTACGCGCTCTACCTCACCACCAAAGTCGGCGTGACCAGGAGTATCAATAATGTTAATTTTGATATCTTTATAGATAACCGATACGTTTTTTGAGAGTATAGTGATACCTCGCTCACGCTCTAAGTCGTTATTATCTAATATCAATTCACCAGAGTCCTGATTTTCTCTAAAGAGTGCGCAATGGTGCAATATTTTATCTACAAGGGTAGTTTTTCCGTGGTCAACGTGGGCAATAATGGCTATATTTCTAATAGCGGTCATATAAATATCTATGTTTTATTTTTTTGAGGGTGCAAAAGTACAAAATATTTTCAATTTGTCAATAATTTGTAGCAAGTTACTTTTATAGAAAAACGCAGCGACTTTTTTAATCCACTGCGTTTCGTTATATTTTCTCTAAATTCTTAAGCGTGAAAGCTGTTAAACAATGCTTCCATTTTTTCTTTTTCTTCTTCGGCAAGAGCAGCGTCTACCAATATTCTTCCACTGTGTTCATCGGTGATGATTTTTCGGCGAGATGCAATTTCAGCTTGTACTTGAGGGGGAATTGTAAAGAATGAGCCTCCCGAAGCACCACGCTGGATAGGCACTACTGCCAAGCGATTGATTACGGTGCCTCGTATGCGCTGATAAGCTTTTAGCAAGCGGTCTTCTATTTTTGCTGCGTATTCTTCGGCTTTTTCTTTCAAGAAAGCTTCTTCTTTTTCAGTTTCTGCAAGAACAGAGCTCAATTCAGCTTTTTTATGTTTTAAATGTGCATCGCGAGCCGCTTTCTTTTCATCAACTTGTTTAATAGCTTCTTTTTTAAGATCTACTTGTGCTTTACCTTCTTTTATACGTTTTTCAGCAAGTTGTACTTCTAATTCTTGAAACTCTATTTCTTTAGCAATAGAAGTGTATTCTCTATTATTACGCACATTTTTCTGCTGGGTAGTATATTTTTTTATAAGCCCTTTAGCTTCTTCTATTTTAGCCTTTTTTTCGGCAATACCAGCTTGCAAAGCATCTAATTCTTCTTTGAATTTTACGTGTCTTTTTTTCAAGCCTTCCACTTCATCTTCAAGGTCAGATACTTCTAAAGGTAGTTCACCACGAGTGTTTTGCAATTCGTCAATTTTAGAGTCGATAAGCTGTAAATCATACAGCGCTCTTAATTTCTCTTCTACAGTAATGTCTGATTTTTGTACCATTTTACGAATAATATTTGATAGGATTGGTATCAACCGTTGTTATTGAGACCGCAAAGGTAGTAATTTTTTTTGAAAGATAATCAAATAAAAGATTTTTTATGTATTGTTCACTTTCATAATGCCCTATATCGGCAAGTAATATAGTGTCTTCTGCTTTGAAAAAATCGTGATATTTAAGGTCTGCTGTCACAAAGGCGTCTGCTCCTGCTCGTTTTGCATTTTCTATTGCAAAAGCACCACTACCGCCCAGTACAGCCACTTTTTTTATGTATTTTCCACGCAACGCCGAATGCCTAATACATTGCAGTGCAAATGCTTCTTGCAAATAGGTCAAAAACGCTTTTTCTTCTATAGGTTTTTCAAGTTCGCCCAGCAATCCTAAGCCTATATGTTGGTGGTCATTTTCAAGCGTATACACTTCATAAGCTATTTCCTCATAAGGGTGATTTGCACGCAATGCCTTTAGTATCTTTCCCTGCAAATGGCGTGGAAAAACTACTCCTATTTGGGTTTCGGGCTCGGTGTGCAACTCGTTGCGGACTCCTATTGTGGGGTGTGAAAAATCATTCCCCTTAAAAGTACCTGCTCCTTCAAGGTTAAAGCTGCAACAGTCATAATTGCCTATAGCTCCAGCCCCTGCTGCAAACAAGGCTTCACGCAACATTGCTGCCCCACTATGGGGTATATAGGTAACGAGCTTGCAAATAGTATGGGCTTGTGGTATAAGCACCTGTCTGTTAGTAAGTTTTAGTTTGTCAGCCATAGTAGCATTTACCCCCTGCAGCTGGTTGTCCAAAGCGGTATGCATACTATAAATGGCAATGTCATTTGCAATTGCCTTCATCACCACGCGTTCTACGTAGTTTTTACCCGTAAGCGACTTCAATCCGCTAAATATGATAGGGTGAAAGCTCACTATAAGATTAGCTCCTTTGGCAATAGCTTCATCCACTACTGCCTCCAGTGTATCTATGGTTATCAGCACGCCACGCACTTCGGCTTCGCGGTTGCCTACCAATAAGCCCACGTTGTCAAAACCTTCGGCATAAGGTAAAGGGGCTATTGCTTCCAATAATGTTGTTATATCTTTTATTTTCATTACTTTATCATTTAATACCTAAGTGCTGGCGCACCTCATTTACGGTTTGTTCTGTAAAAAGAGCTTCTAAGTTTTTCCATACGCTGTGGTAACCATAAGGACCTTGCAACATTTCTTGTTTTGCTTCATTTATAGTCCAATTGTGATAAATAATCCTATACATTGCCACCATTATACCGGTACGGTCAGCTCCGTGATAGCAGTGCACCAATACAGCTCCTTTCTTTTGTTGTTCTCGTATAAGTTTAAGTGTTTGCGCTATTTCAGGGGCTTTGATGCGCCACGTAAGCAACGGATGGTTAATAAGATGAATATCTTCTTTATTTGTAAATATTTTTTTATCGCCTGTACGGGTAAAATAGCGCAGGTTGATAATGGTTTTTATATTGGTGCTTTTTATCACTTCTTTGTCTTCATTCACCAATTGCTCACTGCGATACAGCAAATCATCTACCTTATAAAAATTGGCGTCTTTGTGTATGAGGGTAGCTTTGTGTTGTGCGCTCAGCAGTGTAACACATAGCAAGAAACAATAAAATAAGATGTTTTTTTTCATAAATTCTGAATTACTTCTCTGCTTTGGCATTTAGTTCATTATAGCGTTTTATTACGTCATTCACGTTTCTTACAGATATTTTCGTCCATTGTTCTAAAACGCTGTAGCGTTCTTCGTCTGTAAGTTGCCATTTGATATTACTACGCCTAAGTTTATCTGTAAGTTGTTGTAGTACAATGGCTACTGCTACCGATATGTTCAGGCTTTCGGTAAAGCCCACCATTGGTATTTTCAGGTAAGTATCTGCTTGGGCAAGCACTTTTTCTGATAAACCTTCTTTTTCAGTACCGAAAAAAAATGCACTTTTTTTGCTAATATCAAAATCATTCAGCAAATAGGCATCTTTATGTGGCGTAGTAGCTACAATTTGGTAGCCTTTTTCTCTAAGGATATCAATGCATTTCTGGGTATCATCATACCTAAACACATCCACCCATTTTTGGGCACCCATTGCTATTTTTTCGTCCAATCGCTTTCCGTAACGTCCTTCTATGCTATGAGCCTGTTGCACACCAAAAACTTCGCAGGTACGCACTACGGCACTCGTGTTGTGCATTTGGAATACATCTTCCATAGCTACCGTAAAATGATTGGTGCGCTGGGATATAATTTCCAAAAAGCGTTGTTTGCGCTCTTCTGTGATAAAGTTTTGTAAATAATCTAATAATGTCATTGTTATAATGTAAGAAGGGGGTACGGGGCAAATTTATAAAAAATTTTGGTATGAGCAAAATTCTTCTTACCTTGCGGCGTTTTTAATTATCATCAAATGGCGGAGTTTGTAAATGCTATAGAGGTAGATCACCTTTACAAAAAATATAAAGAAGCTGATTATTTTGCGCTTAATGATGTTTCTCTAAGAGTGAAAAAAGGAGAAATTTACGGTATTTTAGGCGCTAATGGAGCAGGAAAAACCACCTTGCTTTCTATTCTCTTCGGAAGTATACAGCCCACTGCGGGTAGCTTCAAAATTGCCGGACATACTTATAAGGATAAATCTATTAAATACAAAATAGGGGTTGTACCACAAGAGTACGCCCTCTACCCTACCCTTACCGCTCGCGAAAACTTGCATTATTTTGGTAGCCTTTATGGGTTAAAAGGAAAAACTCTTTACAAAGCAACCGAAACTGCCTTGCAAAGAGTTAATTTATTGGAAGTTGCCGACAAAAAAATTGGGCATTTTTCTGGCGGTATGAAAAGACGTATCAACCTTATTGCTGCTATACTGCACCAACCCGAAGTCCTATTTTTAGATGAACCTACTGTTGGGGTTGATATCGTCTCAAAACAAATTATAATCAACTATTTGAAAGAGTTAAACTCCAAGGGTATGTCGGTTTTATACACCTCACATCACTTACAAGAAGCTCAAGATTTCTGCCAGCGATTAGCCATACTAAGCAATGGAAGCATCTTGATGGAGGACACGCCTGCCAACCTCATAGCTCAAACCCAAAGCGGGCGCTTAGAAGAGTTATTTATAAAATAACCTTTTCGTAAGCCTTCCGAAGCCCTCCTCGCATACGAACTTCTCCACAATACCGATAGCCCATTTTCTCCAAAATATGCAACATCGGAACGTTGTCATAATTGGTATCCACTCGTATTGATGGGATTTCATCGTATTTCACTAATGTTTCTATCTGTTGTAACATCACTTGCACCAACCCTTTACCTATATAGTCAGGCGAAATTGCTATCCTATGAATTACTACATAGTTGCCATTAGTAAGCCACCTGCCATCAATCGCTGCATAGGCAGGTTCGTTATTCAAGATAAGTGCACAATAACCTACTATCACTCCACTATTTTCCAACACATAGCCATAATTTTCTTTTAAATCATTAGCTACTACTTCCTCATTAGGGTATCCATCTTGCCATTGTTGGCTGCCATCGGCTTTTCGCCTTTCAATAGCAGCTGCCAATATATCCCAAATAGTAGCCTTTTCGGCATAAAGTGCTGGACGGAGTTTAATATCATTCATTTCCTATCGGATTTTAGCTGCATAAGTAGGGTTTAGTGCCTTGTATTGATTTACAAATTTATCTTTATCATTTGCATTTTGAATATTAGTAGGTACATAGATATTTTGTAATGCTTTAGCACTATCAAAAGCAGTTGTGCTTATTACAAAAGCGGTTTCTTGTAGTATAAACACATTACTCAAGCTCGTACAACCCAAGAAAGCTCTATCTTTAATAGCGGTTACTCCTGAAGGTATCACTATATTATTGAGTCTTATACAACCTGTGAAAGTAAGTTTTTCAACAGAAGTAATCGTTTCAGGAAGGTCTATTTGCTGTAAGCGAACGCAATTAGCAAAAGCTTCTTCACCTATTTTAGTAAGCCCTTCGGGTATATCAATTGTTTTCAAACGATAGCAAGAATTAAAGGCTGCTCTGCCTATTTCAGTCACGTTATCGCCTATAAGTATCGTAGTAAGTTCCTTAGCTGGTGAACCTATTGGAGCAAAGGCATTGTCGCCTATTTTCTCTACAGCTCTGAGCTTAGGGTCAGCATTCATATCAATAAAGCGAGTTTTTTCATTCTTCCATTTTAGTAATGTTTTCCCATCGCTGCTCAATTCGTAGTTTTCTGAAGAAAGCTGTTGCGCAGTAAGAGAGAAGCCTGTACTCAAATCCCAATTAGTAGCACCTTTAGGACCATAGAACATTTTAGTTTCAGTGTCTATATAATAGTCGCCTTGCTTTCCTTTGTCAGCAGTAGGTTTGCCTGCCTCAGCATAAATTACCGAACCATCTTTCCCTGGTAAGCCGTTTGTACCATTAGTACCCGCTGCTTTTATA
>NZ_KB291272.1:8817-9186 GCF_000318275.2 Capnocytophaga sp. oral taxon 332 str. F0381 | reverse complement strand
ATGAAAGCACTTCAATGGACAAGCTACCTAAAAGTGTAGATATGGTATGGTTCTCATATAAAGAAGATTGTTTTTATAGGCTCAAGACTGCTATTGATTACGAAAAAATAGAAAAACTCTTTAGAGAAGGCTATAAAGAAAGAGTCCCTAATGGGGAAGTAAGGCATACAACCTATGATACAGTAGTGGTAGGTATAGCCCCTGGGGGTGTAGTAGTGCTATGGGTAGGTAGAGGTTATAAAAAAAATACTGAAATAGGAAGATACCAAGCCGAAAAAATAGATTTGAAAGAGCCTCCTGGGTTAGATAGTCACCAAAGACTCATATTTAGCAAGGAGGATAGAGAAGAGGTTTTAAATAGTGACTTAA
>NZ_KB291272.1:7524-8797 GCF_000318275.2 Capnocytophaga sp. oral taxon 332 str. F0381 | reverse complement strand
TCTATGAAATTCCCAATGGAAAAATAGGTGATGTAAGGGTAAGATATTGGAATGGAGAAGCAGG
Organism: Capnocytophaga sp. oral taxon 332 str. F0381; assembly: GCF_000318275.2. Taxonomy (NCBI): domain Bacteria; kingdom Pseudomonadati; phylum Bacteroidota; class Flavobacteriia; order Flavobacteriales; family Flavobacteriaceae; genus Capnocytophaga; species Capnocytophaga sp. oral taxon 332. The sequence continues at coordinate 8,733 of NZ_KB291272.1, read as the reverse complement.
GACTACCTTATATACTGACTTTTCTTTTTATAAAGATAAAGAAGATCTCTTTTATTTAGAAGAACCTATTCAAAAACGTTCCTTGTTTAAAGAATTAGTTATCTCTTACAAAGCTGAAAGCGGACAAAAATATTTAGCAAAAGTTTGGTTTGATTGGGAAGCAGTAGTAGCAGCTTATCAAAAAGTCTTTGGAAAAGAAGCTGATAAAGTAACTGCCCATTTAGATATTCGGGTAAATCGCGCTAATACCTATCTCACCTTTCAATTGATAGGCGACAATGGTAAACAAACTTTTTTAGAACCTGAAACATTAGAATACTATAAGCTTTCTGATAGAAATATCATAACCCCCACTCCTTTGGATTAAAAAAAAACGTAATGGGTATATATGATATTTTGTTTTTTTTAGGAAAAGTAAAAACCGATGGTGTTTTCAAAAAAATAGAAAAACTCTATAAAATTACTGTCATTCCTGAAAATAATGAAAACCACACTAATACAGAAATAGTAGAAACTCGTGTTACGGATTTAGGTAAAAAAATAGACGTAATTAAAATTATAAAAGATTATGATCCAGAAAATATTTCTATATAGCTTACTAATAGGTATATGTTTTTTAAGTTGTTTTAATACACCTAAAAAAGGTATTGTCTTTTCTGAAAAAATAGAAACCCAAAAAGATACTATTTTAAGTAAAGAAGAGATTTATAAAAAAATAGAAGAGATTGTTAATTTGAGGATAGCAGATAAGAAAGAAGGAAAAGAAAGTTTAAGTTATTATTTTTCTAAACTAAATATAGAAGATATTTCAAGTTATAAGATAAAAACGATAATAGGTCGTTTAATAGAATTTAAATACTTGAAAGTCAGAAATAGTGGAGAATATGATCCAGAATCTTTTCCTGTATATAATTTGTCAATATCAGGTGATTTATTTCTATTAGGAATTATAAGAGGAGATATGAGCTATACGGACTTTGTTTGTATAGATTCTATTGTGTTAGCATTGGATAAGATTCCACAAATGCAAAATGATTCCATTCATAAAATCTGTCTTGATTTGGTAAAACGCAACAAAACAGGTGGTTGCAAATGGTAAAAATTACGCGGGTTAAACCTGTCTATGAGAAAATATTGATTGAGATGTCAAAGTATTTTCATATATTTGCACTCTAAAAATTAATGTATTATGGAATTATTTAAGGGACA
>NZ_KB291272.1:6737-7504 GCF_000318275.2 Capnocytophaga sp. oral taxon 332 str. F0381 | reverse complement strand
GTGGTTGCAAATGGTAAAAATTACGCGGGTTAAATCTACCTTAAAATTAAAATAACTAATGAAATTGAAGATGAATACAACATTAAACAACAAATTAAGAAAGAAGATGGAGACAAAGAAAGAGCTAAAAGAAGAAAAAATAAAGAATAATGAAACCACTATTTATAACTTTTATGATATGGGTTCTGTTTGCCTGTAATAATCAACAGAGCAATCAACAACAATTTGTATCTGATATATTGACTAATAGAGAATTTTTTAAACAAATAGATACATTGAATAAAGAAACCTCAAAACAAACATCAGATAGCCTAATTTACATTGATAAAAACATTGTAAACCACAGATTTTTTCGTATAAATATTGATAAAAAGGGAGACACAATCTTGTTTGATCCTTGCTATGCGAGTATAGCAACTATTTTAATGCAAAAAAAACGTTTTATACACGGTTATGGACAAGAAACTAATAATTTACAAATCATATCTTCTAAGAAAGATAATGAAAAAGTTATTTACACGGTAAAATTTGATGGTGATACTGATGAGAAATACTTTGAAAAGGTAAGTTTTGAAAAACTTGACAACAAAAATAAGTATTGGCGTATCGGTTATAAATCCTATGATAAAAACACTTTCGAATATGAAATTTTCATAGATAGTTTATATAAAAAAACTATACCCTACAAGAAAGAACCTTGTTCAGAAGAATATGACTAATCCAAATACAACCCTAATTTTAAAATATTCAGATGGTAAAGATTTATT
>NZ_KB291272.1:5653-6717 GCF_000318275.2 Capnocytophaga sp. oral taxon 332 str. F0381 | reverse complement strand
ATGGCTGGGAAGACTATAAACCTTAAATAAAAAACCCTTACCTTTGCAAAACAATAAATCCTAATTTAGTTAAATTAGATAGTAAAACTCCCATTACTACTAATAACCTATTTAAAGAAATTTCAAAACTATAGTTATATGCAAAGAATAATATTTTTATTATGTTTAGTTTTAGTAGCCTGTAAGCCTAAAAACGAAGAGGTAGCTGTTATAACTCCTCAAAGGGAACTCTCTGAAATAGAAAAAAGCATTTTAGAGGATAGGAGGCTTCCCGTATACAATCACACTGTAGAACAGATTGACAGGGAGGTTCTCCTGCTATTTGTAAATGACCATATTAAGGAATATAAGAAGAAAAATGGCGATAGAATCACCTCAATGAGGTATTATTCTATAGGAGCGAGCTCAGTTGAAGTTTCAAGTCAAGAACCTTATGTAGAAATTTTAAAAAATTATCATCCTAATGGTCAGATAAATAGCATTGTAAAGATAGCTAAGGGCTTTAGAAATAGAGTAATAGGTAAATCGATATACTATGATGAATACGGGAACAAAACTATTATAGATAATGATACTCTCTATGGAGCGTTAAAATACAATGATATCGTTAGGCTACTTATTAATGAAAGACTAATTGATGACCCAACCAAAGAAATAGGAGGCCATAGACTTGAAGAGAGTGAATTTGGGGTTAAATATATAAAGGAAGTGAACTTTTGGTATGCTGTAATCTCAATCAGACCAATGAAAAAATGGATAGGAAAATTGAAAGAATGGAAAGCCCTAAAAGAAGCAATGGAAGTCCAAAAAGATTTGGATAAACAATACAAAGAAAAACCTTGTGCAGAAACTCATATATATGCTGAACTTTATATAGATGGAGATACAGGGAAAATTTATCTTAAGAATGAATATGATAAAGGTTATTATGTAGATTATACAAAGGAATAATTTTTTATTAAGGTGTCAAAATAATTTCGTATATTTGCACTCTGAAAATACTTTGACACCTCGATTAAATTTTTTGATCATCAAGTTAATGGAATAAAAATAATAACACAAAG
>NZ_KB291272.1:5313-5633 GCF_000318275.2 Capnocytophaga sp. oral taxon 332 str. F0381 | reverse complement strand
AACACCCAAGTGTCATCTTTCGATGATAGTACAGCTACTATTTCCTCTATTAAAAGAGATACCATAGTAGAAAAAGATACAATTGCACCAATTCAAGTGCCTAAAGAAGAAACTGATGAAGCTACATTAATATCTAATGCACAAGAACATTGTGATTTTGAAGATTTTATTAAGGAAGAGATTGGCTATTTAAATGGCGGTTTTGATAGCAAAGGAAGACTTAATTTAAGGAACATTAATATAAGTTCAATGCTTTCTAAACCATTTATTTCTAATCTTGGGTATTTTCCTTATATTGGGTTTATTGATATAAAGATTAA
>NZ_KB291272.1:4474-5293 GCF_000318275.2 Capnocytophaga sp. oral taxon 332 str. F0381 | reverse complement strand
TAGTTTATTTTTAATAGGGACAGTGAGTTCTTGTAAGAACGTTGTTGATAATAACACTGAAAAAGATCCACAAAATGAATTATTAAGTATCGAATCTGATACCAAATCTGATACCGAATCTGATACCGAATCTGATACCATATCTAATGCACAAGAACATTGTGATTTTGAAGATTTTATTAAGGAAGAGATGGGCTATACAAATGGCGTTTTTAATAGCAAAGGAAGACTTGATTTAGGGAACATTAATATAAGTTCAATGCTCTCTAAACCATCTTTTCCTTATGGGGTTATTCCTTATATTGGGTTTATTGATATAAAGATTAAAAGAAGATTAGAGATTAATTTTCTAAAAATAGAAAAATCAACAACAAATGATAGTCTTTATATAGCAAAAGGGAAAACAAAAGTTGGTAAAAATGTAAGATTGTTTGAAGGAGAAATAAAAATCAAACATGTATATTTTTTTGCATAGCATTCTAGAGGAGCAGACGATGATATGGTGGGGAAAATAAAATCACAAGGAATTATTATTGCTGATTATTACTTTAGAGAAGATAAGAAATTATCAGCTACGGGTATCTTTGAAGGAAAGGTTTTATTAAGATGGTATATTAACAATAAAGGAGTGTTTTTATTTGATGATATTGAAGAATATTCAGATGACTATAGAAACAACCAATTTGTAGGGACTTGGACAAGTTATAAGACAGGAGTTAAAAAAGTAGCTAATTGGGGCATTTGTCGCATCCCTTGCTCAGGAGACTTAGATATGGGTGCAGCTGAATTTTCTCCTGCTCCTGAATATAGAAAATATGG
>NZ_KB291272.1:3995-4454 GCF_000318275.2 Capnocytophaga sp. oral taxon 332 str. F0381 | reverse complement strand
TGTCATATCCTGAAATAGGTTTACACTAAAAACAAGAAAATGGATCTCTTGTTGCTTTTAAAACACATAATTCTAAAAAATATACAGTAACACAAATAAGAAGAAATAGATATGAGAATTCAAAAGACTTTATTGCTTATTAGTTTGCTTTTAGTGGTAATGTACTCTTGCAAAAACACTAATAGCAATGATAAAATAGAACAAGCTAAAGATTCTATAGTAAATATAGCGTCTGATGATATTGTATTAAACAACCCTCTTGCAGGTAAAAAGTTTTATTATTTAGATAAAGAGGAGAATGGAGAATTGACGCTCTCAATATACCCATATCTTGAAGACGATTATGATATGGCTAAAATTATTTTTACTGACTCAATGCTTATTGATGGTTGGAATGTTATGGAACCACACGAGTGGAAAATAGAAAGGGTTTCCCAACAAGATTCTCTTTTAATCTAT
>NZ_KB291272.1:3647-3975 GCF_000318275.2 Capnocytophaga sp. oral taxon 332 str. F0381 | reverse complement strand
AATTTTCTCCTGCTCCTGAATATAGAAAATATGGTTGGGAAGACTATAAACCTTAAATAAAACCCTTACCTTTGCAAAACAAAATATAAAACAATATATGAAATTATTACTTATTAGTTTATTTTTAATAGGGACAGTGAGTTCTTGTGAAAATGTTGTTAATAATAACACTGAAAAAGATCCACAAAATGAATCATTAAGTATCGAATCTGATACCAAAATAAACAATCCACTAGCGAACAAAAAGTTTTATTATTTAGATAAAAAAGAGGAGAATGGAGAATTGAGGCTCTTAATATACCCATATCTTGAAGACGATTATGATATG
>NZ_KB291272.1:3418-3627 GCF_000318275.2 Capnocytophaga sp. oral taxon 332 str. F0381 | reverse complement strand
ATTATAATGAAAAAAAAGGTATTTTATATAGAAAGTTATCTAGAGAGAATAGAGATACGACTTTTATTTTAATAGATTCTTTAAAGAGTAATAGTGTGAGAAAAGTAAAAGCAGAGTGGATACCATGATTTATATCTCAGTTATGTTCTAAAAAAATAGAATCTACATTTCTATAAAAAACCTTACCTTTGCAACAAAATTAACAAGAT
>NZ_KB291272.1:2890-3398 GCF_000318275.2 Capnocytophaga sp. oral taxon 332 str. F0381 | reverse complement strand
AGATTAGAGACAATCTTTTGATAGATAAAATATCGATGGATTGGTTTCTTTTAAAAATCAATAAAATAGATACTATTTCAGGGGTAGTAAACATACATATAGGGGAAGAGTCTCAGTATGAGGATGACCCAAAATTATATGAGTGGGGTAACATATACAGCAATAGATATACTTATCATATCAAAAGAAAAGATAAATATTTTTCTATAACAAATGATGTAATAGAAGATGACCCAGATGTTTATATTGAAAAAGAAAAAGTAAAAGATTCAGGATTAAAGTATTACACCTATGAAGATCAAGTGGATTAAAAAGAAGATTCAGAAACACAAAATTATTACATAAAAGTAGAAGCCTACGCAGGCAAGAAAGAAACGAATACTTTTGAACTTAGCTTTGAAAGTATGCAATTTGAAGTGGGCAACAGCCCTGTAAAAATAGGTGATAGTAAAAGGAAAGAAGAGGAAAAGAAAATTGAAGCTGATAAAGAGTTCTTACCTTTGTTACA
>NZ_KB291272.1:1489-2870 GCF_000318275.2 Capnocytophaga sp. oral taxon 332 str. F0381 | reverse complement strand
CAGAAACACAAAATTATTACATAAAAGTAGAAGCATTAGTAGGAAAGGAAAAGTCAAGTGCTTTTGAGCTTAGCTTCAAAAATGTAGAGCTTGAAGTAAGTAAAAGCCCTGTAAAAGTAAAGGTTGGAGAAAAGAATAAGGAAGAAGAAAAGAAGGTTGAAGCTGATAAAGAGTTCTTACCTTTGTTACAGCTAAAAAAGATTAATAAAGTTGTAAATGATAAAGACAAACAAGTTATAAATCTATATGAAAACCAATCAAAGAAAATAAGCATTTGTATTGATAAAGATAAAAAGACAGAGTTTGAACAGAAAAAGATTTGGGAAACAAGACAATATAAAGAGATGACCATATTTCTTGAAATTGATAAAGTAGGAACTATTGAAAATGGCTATATTTTCCCTATGCTTAATACTTTGAGCGATGGAGAGAAAAAAGCAGCAAACGAATTACAGAAAAACTTTGAGGAAAAACTCCAATCAAAAGTAGAATTTAAAAATGCTGAAGCTATTAAAGTGTCAAAAGATAGTAAAAAAGAGCTAAAAATTAAAATTAAAGGAGAAATGGCTAAAGAAGATATTTATTTAGATATCTTTAGTTCAAAGAATAGCTCTCTGAATTCAGGAAATCTATTTCATCGTATGAAAATCACACTTCTTCAAATGGACACAAACACTATTTATATAACAAGAAGATGGGAGAAAAATGTAGTTGAAACAAGGACAGATAGAGAAAATAAAACAAAAAGCGTTTTTCTTAATACATATAGTGCTACTTTTGGAACTTTTACCTTTGATCATTTAGAAGGATATATATGTGAACCTTATAGAGATGACGAAACAAGAAGGGGATTGGACAAGCGCATACCTAAAGGAGACTACAATGCTATCTGGTATTCAGAAGGAAGGTTTCCAAAAACTAAATATGTATATAAAAATTTTCCTGTTTTAGAAAATGGATTCCCTAATTTATATAATAAAGTTCCTTCTGATCGTCATATATTAATTCATGCTGGAAATATTGGAAAAGATTCTGAAGGATGTATACTTCCTGATATAGGAATAATAAAAAATAAAAATGGAAAAATAATTAGAACTACTTCTTATATAAGTAGTATTAATACTTTCTATAAGATAATAGAAAATATTAAAGAAAAAGGAGGTTTAGAAAATATTAAAATTAAAATAACTAATGAAATCGAAGATGAATACAACATTAAACAACAAATTGAGAAAGAAGATGGAGAAAAAGAAAGAGCTAAAGAAGAAAAAAGAAAGAAGAAATAAAATTGCTATTATTAGCTTATTAATCTTTTTATGTTTCACAATATCTAATGCACAAGAACATTGTGATTTTGACAGTTTTATTAAAAATGAATTTC
>NZ_KB291272.1:872-1469 GCF_000318275.2 Capnocytophaga sp. oral taxon 332 str. F0381 | reverse complement strand
TTTGATCATTTAGAAGGATATATATGTGAACCTTCTGGTCCTGACGAAACAAGGAAGGAACTCGATAAACGTATTCCAGAAGGAACATATAAATTAGTCTGGCACATAAGTGATAATTTTCCTAAATATAAATATAGTCCAAAAATACTCAAAAATGGATTCCCAAAGCTATATAATAAGAATGTTCCTGAAACGAGAGGAATTTTAATACATTCTGGCACTGTTGGAAAACATTCTGAGGGATGTATTTTGCCTGGAACAAGTGTGGTAAAAAATAAAGAGAATAAGATAATATCCCTGTTTAATAGTAAGTCTATGTTTTTCAAATTTATTGATGAAAAAATAGAAATAGAAGGTATAGAAAAAATAAATGTAACTTTCAAAAATCAAATTGAAGATACATATGATATTGAGTTTGTAGAAAGTATTGAAAACCCATTACCTCCTAAACCTAAGAAAAAGAATTAAGAATTTAATGATTGAAAATAAATATCATGGACAAACGTGTGTATATTTTTTTTACCCTATTTATTATAACTATAATCTCTTACTCTCAGGAGAAATGTGATTTTGACAGTTTTATTAAAAATGAATTTC
>NZ_KB291272.1:523-852 GCF_000318275.2 Capnocytophaga sp. oral taxon 332 str. F0381 | reverse complement strand
TATCAGCTACTGGTGTTTTTGAAGGAAAGGTTTTGTTAAGATGGTATATTAACAATAAAGGTGTTTTTTCCTATGATACAATTGATAATTTCTCCGATGATTACAATAACAATCAATTTATAGGTACTTGGACAAGTTATAAAACAGGTGTTAAAAAAGTAGCTAATTGGGGGGCTCATCGCATCCCTTGCTCAGGAGATTTAGATATAGGTGCTGCGGAATTTATGCCTAATGAAAAATATTATAAATATGGCTGGGAAGACTATAAACCTTAAATTGAGGCGTCAAAATAATCTCATATATTTGCACTCTGAAAATTAATGTATTAT
>NZ_KB291272.1:0-503 GCF_000318275.2 Capnocytophaga sp. oral taxon 332 str. F0381 | reverse complement strand
TGTGATTTTGACAGTTTTATTAAAAATGAATTTCCCGCAAAAGAAAAAAATTTTATGGAGGGGAAACTAAATTTAAAAAACATCAATATAGGTTTTATTTTCTTTAAACCTATTCGTTATTTAGGTTTTATAGATTCAAAGATTAAAAGAAGAATAGATGTTAAATTTTTTAAAATATCTAAATCAGAAATAAATGATAGTATTTACTTAGCAAAAGGTAAAACTATAGTAGGAAAGAATACAAGACTTTTTGAAGGAAAAATTCAAATAAGACAAATTTATTTTTTTAAGTATATTTCTACTGGGGAAGAAGGAGAGATGGATGGAATAGTAAAGTCACAAGGAATTATCATTGCAGATTATCATTTTAGAGAAGATAAGAAATTATCAGCTACTGGTGTTTTTGAAGGAAAGGTTTTATTAAGATGGTATGTTAATAATAAAGGTGTTTTTTCCTATGATACAATTAATAATTTCTCCGATGATTACAATAACAATCAATT